>NZ_JACVUD010000006.1:0-90424 GCF_016624905.1 Stenotrophomonas sp. S49
AGCGGGACGCCGAGGTGGCCCTCGGCAGCCCCTGACAAGACAGTTGCTACTGGGTAGAGTCGAGCCATGCTCGACTGCTCTTCGCGGATTGCCTCGCACAGGAGCAGTCGAGCATGGCTCGACTCTACACACCGGTGCGCTTACGCGCTGATGCCGTATTCCTTCAGCTTCTTGCGCAGGGTGGCGCGGTGGATGCCCAGCATGGCCGCGGCGCGGCTCTGATTGCCTTCGCAGTGGTTGAGCACTTCCACGAACAGCGGAATCTCCATCTCGCGCAGCACGATCTCGTACACATCGTCCGCATCGCAGCCATCAAGGTCGCGCAGGTAGCGGCGCACGGACTGGGCTACGTGTTCGCGCAGCGGTGGCCGGGCAGCGCCACGACTGGTGTCAGGACGAGTGAGGACAGCGTTCAAGGGGGTTCCCGATCTGAAGGCCGGTGCGCGCGGTGCGCGCAGGCGGACGTGTGATTGGCCGTCAGTCTAGCGCGAGCGTGCCCGAGCTGCCACGGCCTGACGCCTCGACCTTGGTCAGAGGAACTCGAAGGTGAATGCGACGGTGGAGGCCGCCGGCTCCTGCACGCGGAACGCGACCCGCGCGCTCTGCCCGGGCTCCAGCGTGGCCGCCGGGGCCTCGCCCAGGTACTGCGCCGGGGTGAACACACCGCTGCCGATCAGGCGGCCATCGGCATCGGACAACGACAGGCGCAGGTCCGGCCAGGCCTGTGCCCAGCGTGCATCGTTGCGGATGCTGGCCTGCACCTGCAGCACGCCCGCCTGCCCCGGCAGGGGGCGGATCTCGCGGCTGGTCATGGTGAACGCCGTGGGTTCGCGCCAGGCCGGCAGGCTGCAACGAAGCACGCCGCACAGTGCGCTGATCCAGGGCCGATGGCCGGCATCGGCGGCCAGGCGCGCGCGGTCGGCCAGCACACTCTGCAGCACCAGCAGCAGGGCCAGGCCTGCAACCAGCGCCCAGTGCCAGCGCGGTGACGGTCGCGCGCGCGGACGCATGCCCAGGAAGCTGGGCGCCTCGCTGGCAACGGCCGCATCCAACCTGTCGCTTTCGGCCTGGTGGGCGTCGACATCGGCGCGTGCGACGGGTTCCTCGTGCTGCGCGAGCGGGGCCGAGGTGTCCTGATCGTCGTCTGCTGCCTCGCCTTCCTGCAGCAGCTGCGGGGCGGCGTGACCGGTGGCGTCGGCAGGTGCGGCGTCGGCTCCCGGCGCAGTGCGCAGGAAGGTGGCCAGCGGGCGACGCGGCGGGTTCGGCTCGGACATCGTCAGGGCACCGGCTCGGATCCAGCGCTCATTCAACCACGATCAGGCGCGGCGTACGCCGGTGATGCGCATCCAATCGCCATCCTGGGTGGCCTGCAGTTCGTCGAACCAGGCGGCATAGCGCTGCAGCAGTTCGCCTTCCTGGCCATGCAGGATGCCCGACAGGGCGATGCGGCCACCGGCAGCCACGCGAGCGGCCAGCAGTTCGGCCAGGGCGTCCAGCGCCGAGGCGAGGATGTTGGCGACCACGATGGGATAGGTCGCCACCGGTTCGTCCTGCGGCAGATAGACGTGCATGCGCGCCTGCTCGCCATTGCGCTCGGCGTTGTCGGCGGTGGCCACCAGCGCCTGCGGGTCGTTGTCCACGCCGATCGCTGCGGCCGCGCCCAGCTTCAGCGCCGCCAGGGCCAGGATGCCCGAGCCACAGCCGAAGTCGAGCACGCGCTGGCCCTGCAGCTGGCCATCCACGGCCAGCTGGTCCAGCCAGCGCAGGCACAACGCAGTGGTCGGGTGGGTGCCCGAGCCGAAGGCCAGGCCCGGGTCCAGGCGCACGACGGCAGCATCGGCGGCCTGCGCGGCCTCCGGCAGTTCATGGTTCCACGGCACGATCCAGGTGCGGCTGCCGAAATCCATCGGCTGGAACTGGTCCAGCCAGGCGCGTTCCCAGTCTTCGTCTTCCACGGCGCGGAAGCTGCCGCCGCTCCAGTCCAGGTCCGGGTCGAACGCTTCCAGCGCCGCCAGCAGCAACAGCGCATTGCTGTCGGCCGGGAACAGGGCGCTCAGCACCAGGGTGTCCCACAGCGGGGTTTCGCCCACGCCCGGTTCGAGGATGGCCTGTTCGTTGCTGGTGTCGGCTTCGGCATCAAGCAGGGTGACGGCCAGCGCGCCCACGTCCTCCAGCGCGTTTTCATAGCGGGGCTGGGTGGCTTCGGTGCAGCGTAGGGTCAGTTCCAGGAACGGCATGGCGGTGGGGACAATCGCGGGAAAGGGGGCCATGCTAGACCATCCGGCCGTCTCCGTATGCCCTGAGATGAACCGCAGCGGTTCAGACAGCGCTTCGGGGGCTTGCTAAAATGCCGGCTTTGCTGTGTCCCGCGTCCACTTCTGTCGCTCATGGCCTTCGCTCCCACCCTGAAAACCTGGTTGCTCGTGCTGCCCGCCGTGGCGGTGCTTGGCGTGGCCGGTTACCGGGCCAGCGGCCATGGCCACGCGCTGCAGGATGGCGTGGCGGTACCGGTGGACGTGTCCGCATCGTCTGTGGGCGATGCGTTGGTGCCGGTGGTGCCCGAAGCGTTGGCCCGGCGTCTGTCGGGCGTCGAGCGCAGCACCGCGCTGCCGTCCGGTCTGCCGCTGGATATCCGCGCGGATATCGAAGGCGAGACCGATCTGTTCGCCTATGCGCAGCGCCTGCGCGTGCAGGCCGACAACGGCAACCACGAAGCGCGCTGGATGCTGAGCCGGGTCTACGACTACTGCGCGCAGTACGCGGTGGACCCGGGCGGCTACCGCCTGGACAACAACGTGCTGGCCGGGTTGGGGCTGAGCGCGGCGCCGGCCATGGTGCAGGCGCGCGAACGCGTGGCCCAGCGCTGCGGTGGCTTCGTGCCGGGCGACAAGCTCGGGCCGGCGCTGGTGATCGGCGAGCGCCGGCGCGCGGCGCAGGAAGGCAACCTGGCGGCGGAAGCATCGCTGCTGGCCGAAGGCGAGCCGCTGCAGGACAGCGAGCAGTACCGCCGCGAGCTGGTGCAGCGCGTGCAGGCATCGCGCGACCCCGAGGCCTACATGGCGCTGGCGCCGGCCATGGGCCTGCGCGCGGCCGGCGACAAGGCGATGACCGGCATGGTTGCCGGCGAACAGCTGAGCGAGCTGGCCTGGCGTGTTGCCGCCTGCGAGCTGGGGCTGCCGTGCGGCGCCGACAGCGTGCTGGTGAACAGTTATTGCGCGAACGGAGGGATCTGTTCGCAGGGTGGAACGCAGGATTTCCGGGATTTCGTGTATGACGCCGCGGTTTCGCGGCAAGGTGCGGGGAAGATGAAAGAGTGGATCAAGCGATTGATTGGTACGGGAGCAGGGCGATGAACTACCGTCGTTTACTACATGGCGCCAAGTTCTGGTTCTGGGTGGTGTTGTTCGTGGCTTACTCGGCCGGTGCGGTCGGCCTGTTGATGATCGACACCTACGAAGATCGCTACCGGCACCTGTCAAAGGTGGAATTGACCACGGTGAAGGCGCAGGAAGCCGTGCGCCGCGCCGGTGCCAGCCAGGTCGCTGCGGTGTACCGCGCGCAGAGTGGGGTGCCGTTCGCTTCGTTGCCGGCCGGCAGCACCTTCCAGGTGGTCTGGCCCGATGGTTCCACCGAAACCATGGTGATCGTCGATCCGACCTCGCCCAACGGTGTCCGCCCGCTGGCCAATTCGCAGATTCCCGCCGAAGTGGCCGACAAGCGCTGACCTGCGCCCGGTAGCGCCGGGCTCTGCCCGGCAGCGTTGCGCATCGTCGCCGCGCGCAACGGAAAAGGGCGGGGAAATCCCCGCCCTTTTCGTGCCCAGCGTTGGCTGCGCGATCAGGTCAATGCGATCGGCTTGTTCTTGCGTTCGGCCAGGCGCTTTTCCAGGTAGTGGATGTTCTGCCCACCGGCCTGGAAGCCCTTGTCACGCATGATGCGCTGCTGCAGCGCCACGTTGGTCTTGATGCCGTCCACCACCATTTCGCTCAGCGCCACCCGCATGCGGGCGATGGCGGTTTCGCGGTCCGGGCCGTGCACGATCAGCTTGCCGATCATCGAGTCGTAGTTCGACGGCACGCGGTAGCCACTGTAGATGTGAGTGTCCACGCGTACGCCGGGGCCACCCGGCGGATGGAAGCCGGTGATGGTGCCCGGGCTCGGCACGAAGGTTTCAGCATCTTCGGCGTTGATGCGGCATTCGATGGCGTGGCCGGTCAGCACCACGTCGCTCTGCTTGATCGACAGCTTCTGGCCAGCGGCGATCTTCAGCTGCTCGGCCACCAGGTCGATGCCGGTCACCATTTCGGTCACCGGATGTTCCACCTGGATGCGGGTGTTCATTTCGATGAAGTAGAAGCGGCCGTCCTCGTACAGGAACTCGAACGTGCCGGCGCCGCGGTAGCCGATGCGGATGCAGGCTTCCACGCACACCTTGCCGATCTGCTCGCGCTGTTCGGCGGTGATGCCCGGTGCCGGGGCTTCTTCCACCACCTTCTGGTGGCGGCGCTGCATCGAGCAGTCGCGCTCACCCAGGTGGATGGCGTTGCCCTGGCCGTCGGCCAGTACCTGGATTTCCACGTGGCGCGGATTCTCCAGGAACTTCTCCATGTAGACCTCGCCATTGCCGAACGCGGCCTTGGCCTCGCTCTTGGTGGTTTCGATCGAAGTCTTCAGCGAGGCTTCGGCGTGCACCACGCGCATGCCGCGGCCACCGCCGCCACCGGCCGCCTTGATGATGACCGGGTAGCCGATCTCGCGGGCGATCTTGGTGTTGGCCACGATGTCTTCGCCCAGCGGGCCGCCCGAGCCGGGCACGCACGGCACGCCGGCGGACTTCATCGCGCGGATCGCTTCAACCTTGTCACCCATCATGCGGATGGTGTCGGCCTTGGGGCCGATGAAGATGAAGCCGGATTCTTCCACGCGCTCGGCGAAATCGGCGTTTTCCGACAGGAAGCCGTAGCCCGGGTGGATGGCTTGGGCGTCGGTGACTTCAGCGGCGGCGATCAGCGCCGGAATGTTGAGGTAGCTCTGCGGCGACGGCGCCGGGCCGATGCAGACCGACTCGTCGGCCATGGCCACGTGCTTGAGGTTGCGGTCGACCGTGGAATGCACGGCCACCGTGCGGATGCCCAGGGTGTGGCACGCGCGCAGGATGCGCAGCGCGATCTCCCCTCGGTTGGCAATGACGACTTTGTCGAGCATGGCGTGCCCCTCAGCCGATCACGAACAGCGGCTGGTCGAATTCCACCGGCTGGCCGTTCTCGCCCAGGATGGCGACGATGGTGCCGGACTTGTCGGCTTCGATCGGGTTGAACATCTTCATCGCTTCGATGATGGCCAGGGTTTCGCCTTCCTTGACCTGCTGGCCAACGGTGACGAAGGCCGGCTTGTCCGGGGCGGCCGAAGCGTAGAAGGTGCCGACCATCGGCGAACGCAGCACGTGGCCTTCCGGCAGGGCCGGGCCCGGCTTGGCGGTGCCGCCGGTGGAGGCTTCGGTGGGCGACTGCATCGGCATGGCCGGGGCCGCCGGGGCGGCCGGTGCGGCGTACACCGGGGCCGCGACCGGCGCGGCGTAGCCGGCCACCGGGGCGCGCGACAGGCGCACGGATTCTTCGCCTTCCTTGATTTCGATTTCAGCCAGGTTCGACTCTTCCAGCAGGTCGATCAGCTTCTTGATTTTGCGCAGATCCATGAGGGCCTCTTTGGTTTCTATCTAGGTGAGGAGGGCGCCATGGGCGCCCGGTTCGACAATCAGGTGGCCGACAGCCGCAGCAGGGCCGCGTCCATCGCGTAGCGGTAGCTGTCGGCGCCGAAGCCGCACACCACGCCCACCGCCTTGTCGCTGAAATAGCTGTGCTGGCGGAACGGTTCGCGGGTATGCGGGTTGGAGAGGTGGATTTCGATGAACGGCACCGCCACCGCCGCCAGCGCATCGCGCAGGGCGACCGAGGTGTGGGTGAAGGCGGCCGGGTTGATCAGGATGAAAGCGGTTCCGTCGGCGCGTGCGGCCTGTACGCGGTCCACCAGCACGTGCTCGGCGTTGGATTGCAGGCTGTCCACGGCGTGGCCGGCGGCGCCCGCCTGGGCAGCCAGGGCCTGGTCGATGTCGGCCAGCGTGGTGTGCCCGTAGACCTCCGGCTCGCGCGTGCCGAGCAGGTTGAGGTTGGGGCCGTGCAGGACCAGCAGCTTCGCCATGGAATCCGATCAACGGGAAAGGGCGGCAGTCTGGCGGAACCTGAGGATGGTGTCCAGTTCGGCGAAGTTTGCGGCGTTTCAATCGTTTGTTTGAAATTCGCCGTGGCCCTTGTGGCTGTATGCGGCAGGGCGGATCAAGGCTGGCTGAACGTTGTCATCGGCGGCGATGGCAGCACGTACGCCGACAATGGCCCCGGAGGGGTGGATCCGCGCCATGCGGGGATGAATGTACCGCGCTCAGGTCTCCAGCGGCACCGTGGGCACCACGTTGGGAAAGACTTCTTCCAGCGCTTCGGTTCCACCCGGTGGTGGCGCGGGCCAGTTGTAGGCGTTCACCGGCTGCGCCCGGTTCACCCACAGCGCGTAGTGCAGATGGTCGGCACGGCCATCGCCGGTGTTGGGGTGGATGAGGATGGTCAGGCCCAGGCTGTTCAGCTGCAGCCACGGCACCAGCACCGGCAGCAGGTCGTTGCGGAAACCGAAGTAGAACGAGGGCGTTACGTGCGGGCCCCGCGGCTGCAGGTTCCAGTTGCCCAGTTCCACCGGAAAGCGCTCGACCACCCAGCGCCGCAGCAGTGCCGCCTTCTGGTAGCTGTCTTCGTCGAAATAGATATGCGCGTGGTAGCTCTTGATATCGGTGTAGGCGCGCGGCCGGTCGGGCAGTGGCGTTTCGCCTGGGCGGACGCTGACCGGGCGCGGTGTGGCTTCGCTCACCGTGTCCTGGCCCCAGGGGCTGTGCCCCTGCGCGGGCGGCGGAACGATCGGGCGGAAGCCCGGGCGCCCCGGCTCGGTGGTGTTGGGCGCGGCGCCGGCACTGGCGCTGGCCAGCCCGCCCACCGCCACTCCGGCGGACGCCAGCAGGCGCCGGCGCACCGGTGAGCCCAGGTCAGCCCGCTGCGCATCGCGATCATCGCCAGTGGGCAGCAGCGTGCCAGTATCGATGGGCATGTCCGGACTCCTGAAGGGGGGCCTGCCACGGTTGCGCAGCGCCTGGCGCCTGTCCAATAAGCGGGCAGCATCACTTCATGAAAGCCACGCCATGTGGCGTTGAGTTGCGTGGGCCAGCGGGCTAGGGTGGCGCTGTCGCCACTCCGCCTGTCTGCCATGACCTCTACAGACGCCCAGATCCAGCGCAAGCGTGCCGCCTTCCGCCAGCTGCATGCGCAGGGTTGCTTCGTGCTGCCCAACCCGTGGGACGTGGGCAGCGCACGCTATCTGCAGCGGCAGGGCTTCCAGGCCCTGGCCAGCACCAGTGCCGGCTGTGCGTGGAGCGAAGGCCGGCCCGACGGTGCGGTTTCGCTGCAGGCCACGCTGGACCATCTGCGCTTGATGGCCGCGGCCACCGATCTGCCGTTGAACGCCGACTTTGGCGATGGTTTTGGCGCCACCCCCGATGATGTGGGCCAGGCGGTGACCGCAGCGCTGGACACCGGCATTGCCGCACTGTCGATCGAAGACGCCAGCGGTCTTGCTGACACACCGCTGCGCCCGCTGGATGAGGCCGTGCAACGCCTGCGTGCCGCACGTGCGGCCATTGATCGCGCCGCCGCCGATGTGCTGCTGGTGGGGCGCGCAGAGAACTTCTTCGTGGGCGTACCGGATCTGGACGATACGCTGCAGCGCCTGCGTGCCTACGCGGCGGCCGGTGCCGATGTGCTGTACGCCCCGGGCATCACCACGGTCGAGCAGATCCAGGCAGTGGTGGCCGCCGCGGACGGCACGCCGGTGAATCTGCTGGTGGGTGGCCCGACGGCGCTGACCCTGCGGGACATCGCGGCGCTGGGCGTGCGCCGGGTCAGCCTGGGCGGCGCGCTGGCCCGCGCGGCGTGGGGAGGATTGATGCAGGCCACCGATCCGCTTGTGTGCGAGGGCCGCTTCGACGGGCTGCAGCAGGCCGCTGCCGGCGCCGCCCTGAACGACCTGTTCCGCTGACGCCGTGGACAACGTAGCGGCTTATGTCGCGTTGGTGCGCGAACTGGAGGCGGTGCTGAAATGGCCCGCGCAGGCGCTGCGGCTGGAAGGCCATGCACGGGGTGCCAGTACCTGGCACCACCAGCACCTGCAGGAAACCATGATCGTGCCACTGCGGGACCTGGCCCGGTAGATCCACGCCATGCGTGGATGGGGCGCAGGCTGGGGTCGGAGCCCTTCGCTGCGCGAAGGGATCCGACCCCACGGTTTGATCAGAACCGCGCGGTGGCGCCGACGAATAAGGTGCGTGCGCCGCCGTCGTAGTTGTTGCCTTCGTCGATGGTGGACACATCACCCACATTCAGCACGCCGGCACGCAGGGTCAGGTTCTCGTTCACGTCGAAGCCGGTGACCAGGTCCCACGTGGTGTAGGCCTTGGCGAAGGTGGCGCTGGTGGCCGACACCAGCTGCTTGCCGATGTGCTGCGCACTGGCATTGAGCGACCAGGCATCGGTCACCTGCCATTCCAGCGAGGTGTTGGCAGTCAGTTCCGGTACCACCAGCAGGGTGGCGCCGGTGGTGCGGTTCTTCGATTCGAGCATGCGCGTGGCATTGGTGGTCCAGCTCAGGCGCTCATGCAGCGGCACGGTCACGCTGGCTTCCACGCCGCGGGTGCGCGCCTTCTGGATGTTCTGCGCCACTGTCCACCAGTAGCCGTTGACGAAGCTGGTGGTCTGGCCGGGAATCTGGCTCAGCGGCACCTGCTCGATCTTGTCGTCGAAGTTGGTCAGGAAGTAGGTGGCCGACGCCGACCAGCCGCCCCGGTCATAGCCCAGGCCCAGCTCGTAGTTGGTGCTGGTTTCCGGTTCCAGGTTCGGGTTGCCGGCCATGTAGCAGCCGCGCGTGCCATCGGCATTCACCGAGGTGCTGCTCCAGCCTTCCACGGTCAACGCGCGGCAGCCGTTGCCACCGGACTGGGTGGCCGCACCGGCGGTGCCCTGCTTCAGGTTGGGCGCGCGGAAGCCCTTGGAAATGCCACCACGCACGGTCCACGCATCGGCCGGGTGCCACACGCCGTAGATGCGCGGGCTCAGGTTGTCGTCGTAGTTTTCAGTGTTGTCCCAGCGCAGGCCCAGGGTCAGCACGAAGCGCTCGTGCAGGGTGATGTGGTCTTCGGCGAACAGCGCCCACGAATCGGCCTCGCTGGTGGGGCTGATGCGGCCGCTGCCGGTCCAGGTCACCGGCACGGTGCCAATCGTGTCGCTGTTTTCCAGCTCCTCGCGCTTCCATTGCCCGCCCACGTTCAGGCTGTGCTCGAAGCCCCAGTGGAAGCCGGTGGCAAAGGCAGTATCGAAGACGGTTTCCTTCGAGTGGTTGCCGACCGTGCTGCCCTTGTCTTCGTAATCGTTCTGCACCAGCGTGGTCTTGGACGTGCTGGCATCGCCGTACTTGCCGTCATGGCTGAGCACGTAGCCGGTCTGCACCAGCTTGGACAGGCCCCAGCTGCTGACCGCACCGGCGCCGCTGTTGCGCTGGGTGCCGCGCGAGGCTTCCACGCCCACGCTGTGGTTGTCGTTCACCCGCCAATGGAACTGCACGTTGGCATTTTCCGCCTTGTTTCCGGGCGTCTGCCGCGCGCCGCGGTCCGATTCGCGGTCGGTCACGTTGGCACCCACGCGCACGCCCAGGTTCTGGGTGAGCGGGCCACTGAACAGCGCGCCCATCTGCGTGGTGTTGCCGCGCGTATCCGAATCGGGCTTGCTGTAGTTGAAGGTGGCCGAGCCGCCCCAGTGGTCGGCGATCTTGCGGGTGATGATGTTGATCACACCGCCCATCGCGTCCGAACCGTACAGCGAGGACATCGGGCCACGCACCACTTCAATGCGCTCGATCATGTCCGGCGACAGCCAGTTCAGATCCTGCGGACCCAGGTCATCGCGGTAGTTCACGCCGGCCGAGCTGCCCTGGCGGCGGCCGTCGATCAGGATCAGCGTGTACTGCTCGGGCAGGCCGCGCAGGCGGATCTTCGACTGCGCACCGGACAGCGCGTAGCCGCCGGTCACGCCGGGCACGGTGCTCAGCAGCTGGCCGATGCTGCTGACCGGCTTGCGCTCGATCTCCTCGCGGGTGATCACGCTGATGCTGGCCGGGGCATCCTTGATCCACTGCTGGGCACCGGTGGCGGTAACTACCACGGTGTCCAGCTGGCGCGCCGAGGAGGCATCGGCGCTGGCATCAGCATGGGCATGGGCAGCCAGCGCCAGACCGATCGCGGCGGTCAGGGTGGCAATGGAACGGCGGCGGTTCGGTGAGGCGTGCGACATCGCGCAGGTGCTCCTGTAAGAGGGTCCACTGGCGATGGCTGGGACGTCCGTGTGTGGGGGGTTCAGTATTCCTTAACAATCGTATCACGAATCATTCGCATTTGATGCGGGGCGATACACAAGGCCACGATCGGCCCTGTGGGGTGTCAATCCAGCTGAAATCAGCGTCCTGCCATAAGCACTGGTGGAAACATGGGCATTAATTACTATTGGTAACTTATTCCATGTTCGAGTGTCTTTCATGCACAGCCTTATCGTCGTTGCTCACCCCGAGCCCCACTCGCTTACCCACGCGGTGGCCGCACGCATCAGCGATGCGATTGCGAGCGCTGACGCCCGCAACAGCGTGACCGTGGCTGATCTTGCCAGCGAGGGATTTGATCCCCGTTTCAACGCCGATGACATGGCCCTGTTCCGCCAGAGTGGGGCAGTGCCCGCTGACGTCGCTGCCGAGCACGCACGACTGGATGCCGCCGATACGCTGGTGTTGGTCTACCCGCTGTACTGGTGGTCGTTCCCGGCCCTGCTGAAGGGTTGGATCGACCGTGTGTTCACCCAAGGCTGGGCGTATGCCGACGGTGCCGATGGCAAGGTGGAAAAGAAACTGCAGCGCCTGCAGGTGCATCTGGTCGGCCTGGGGGGCGCCGGCGCGGAGATGATCGAACGCCGCGGCTATGGGGCGGCCATGAAGACACAGATTGATATGGGCATCTTCGACTACTGCGGTGCCACGGTGCGTTCTTCCAACCTGCTGCTCGATGCTGACAGCGGCCAGGGCCAGGCACATCTGCAGACCGCTGCGGCCATCGGCCGTACCATAGGCACACCCACGCCGTGATGTAGAGCCGCTGCATGTCCACCGCCGCCACACCCACCCGCCGCCGGATGTCGCGTGAACAGCGCGGCCGCCAGTTGCTGGATGTGGCCTGGGCGTTGGTGGGCAGCGAGGGCACCGATGCACTCAGCCTGGGGCGGCTGGCCGAAGCGGCGGGCGTGACCAAGCCGGTGGCGTACGATCATTTCATCACCCGCAATGGCCTGCTGGCTGCACTGTATGCCGACTACGATCAGCGACAGACGGCGGTGTTCGAGGCGCGCATCGGCGCGGCGCCCGCGCGGCTGGCCGAGCGGGCGCGGGCCATTGCATCGGGCTACATCGACTGTGTGCTCTCGCAGGGCAGCGATATCCAGGCGATTCTTGCCGCTTTGGCTGGCTCGCCCGAACTGCGCGACGTTCGCCATCGTTACCAGCAGGACTTCGTCGACCAGTGCGCGCAGTGGTTGGGTCCGTTTGTAGTCGATGGCAAGGTGCCCGTGGCTGGGCGCTGGGCGATCCTGGGTGCTGCCGAGGCGCTGTCCGAGGCCGTGGCTGGCGCCGCCCTGCCGCAAGCGGACGCAGAATCCGAACTGCAACGGCTGATCGTGGACATCGTCACGCGGGCATCGTAGCGCCGCGCCTGCGCCTCGCTCTTCGTAGAGTCGAGCTTGCTCGACTCTACCTGGCTTGCCGTCGAGCACGCTCGACGCTACCCAATCTGCAACATTGCGCCGGTATAACCACCTGCTGTTGGCGGCATCGCCGCCGCTCGCACTGCAGGAACCCTCATGACCCAATTTTCCTCGCGACGTTGGCTGTGCCCGTCGCTGCTGGCCATGGTGGCCGCTCTGGCCGCATGCCAGCCCGTCGCGCGCGGCGACGCGCCGCTGGCCGGAACCACCGGGCCGCACAACGTGATCGTGATGATCAACGATGGCGCCGGCTGGGGCACCTGGGATGCTGCCGCTTACTGGCAGTACGGCAGTCGCGAGGGCGCGCCCTACGCGCAGTTCCCGCAGCGCCTGGGCGTGACCACGTTCCCGTTGAACGCCAGCAGCCAGCCCACCCGAGATGCCGCGCAGACCATCGGCTACGACGCATCGCGTGCGTGGAGTGCCATCGCCGTACCTGCCGCCGACCTGCCGTTCGCGGGATACCAGTACCTGGCCGCCGTGGCCACCGACAGTGCAGCGGCTGGCACCGCGTTGTCTTCCGGGGTAAAGACGTACAACAACGCGATCAACTTCAGCAACGACGGCGTGCCGGTGGACTTCAACACGCTGCGCGCCAAGCGCCTGGGCATGGCCACCGGCGTGGTCACTTCGGTGCCGTTCGCGCATGCCACGCCCGCGGCGTTCGCGGCGCAGAACGAATCGCGCAACAGCTACCACGCCATTGCCCACCAGATGCTGGCGCAGGGCCACATGGATCTGGTGATGGGCACCGGCGGCCCCGGCTACAGCGTGGACGGCAGGCCCTGCGTGGACGGCCTGGATGCGGTCGCCGCCGAGGGCTGCCAGAACCCCTGGGAATGGGTGTCACAGCAGGATTGGAAGCAGCTGGAAGCTGGCACGCCGATTGCCGGCAATCCGGCGGGTGCGTGGCGACTGATCCGCAGCAAGGATGAATTCACCGCCTTGGCCGCCGGTCGCCTGCCCAGTGATCGCCCGCTGATCGGCGTGCCGCAGGTCGCCAACACGCTGCAGCAGGCGCGGCAGCTGGCCGTGGTCGGGCGCGATGCGGCGACACCTTCCGGGGTGAAGAAGATCGACAGCGTGCCCGACCTGGCCACCATGACCCGGGGTGCCTTGCAGTTCCTGCAGCAGCGCTCGCAGAAGGGCCTGTTCCTGATGGTGGAAGGTGGGGCCACCGACTGGGCTGCGCACACCAGCGCGTTTGGTACCGAGTGGCACTACGGCGCCTGCACCGACCAGCCGCAGTTCGGCCGTCTGATCGAGGAAACGGTGGAGTTCAACGATGCGGTCGCCGCGGTGGTCGGCTGGATCGAACGTAATGGCGGTTGGGAACGCAACCTGCTGATCATCACCACCGACCACGACAACAGCATGCCGATGGGCCCGGATGCGCAGCAGGTGGCGTTCCAGCCAGTACGCAACAACGGCCGCGGGCAGCTGCCGGGCATGAGTTTCCGCCCCACCGGCAACCATTCCAATGGGCTGGTGCCGCTGTGGGCCAAGGGCAACGGCGCCGAAGGCCTGGCCCGGCGCGTGCGCGGCGTCGATGCCGGCTACCGCCAGCACGTGGGCTGGAATGACGGCAGCTACATCGACAACACCGACGTAGCGCTGGCCGTGCAGGAAGCCCTGAGCCGCTGACTCCGCTCTTCGTAGAGTCGAGCTTGCTCGACTGCTCGTCGCGCTTTGTAGAGTCGAGCTTGCTCGACTGGACTGCCAAAAGCAGTCGAGCAAGCTCGACTCTACGGAAGGCGGTAGTCGAGCAAGCTCGACTCTACATATTCCGGCAGCCGAGCAAGGCTGGACTCTACAGAAGTCCTGCGCCCAGAAGGTGCGACGCTACCGGATCAGCGCCATATACGCGGTCACGCTCAGCAGTGACAGCACGGTCGTCCCCAGCACCGTCGCCGCGGTCGTCGCGGCCTCGCGCCGATGGAACTCGGCCAGCATGAACGGCCCGGTGCCGGTGGGAAGAGCTGCCAGCAACACCGCTGCATGTACCAGCGGTGTGGGCAGCGCAAACACCCGTGTGGCCAGCACCCACACCAGCAGCGGTTGCAGCAGCAGCTTTGCCGCGCCCAGGCCCACTGCGCTGCGTGCGGCGCCGGGTGCAACATTGCGGCGCTCACCCAGGAACAGGCCCAGTGCGATCAATGCGCAGGGCGCGGCGGCGCTGCCCAGCAGCTTCAGGAAGGCATCCATCGGCCCGGGCACGGCCAGACCGGTTGCCATCGGCACGATGCCCAGCGCTGGTGCCAGCAGCAGCGGGTTGCGCGCCAGTGATCGACTGACCTTCCACAGCAGATGGTGCAGGCGCTGTTCGCGCTGCAGGCCCGCTTCGATCAAGATGATGGCCACGGCGAACAGCACGCAGACGGTCAGCAGGGTGGCGACCAGGGTCGGTGCCAGTGCGGTCGGGCCCAGGACCGCTGCCGCCAGTGGAAAGCCCATGAAACCGGTGTTGCCGTAAGCGGCATTCAGGCCGTCGATGCTGGCATCGGCCAGGGCATGGCCACCGCGTCGGCGCAGCAGCACTGTGGCCGCGAACACCAGCGCCGTGCCGATGCCGAAGCTGAGTACGAAGCCGGGGTGCCAGAGGTCCTTCCACTGCGCGTGGGCCACCACGTCGAACAGCAGCGCGGGCAGCGCAAGGTAGACCACGAACCGGTTCAGTTCACTGGTGGAGTGCGGGCCCAGGGCGCCGCTGCGGCGTGCCACCCAACCCGCGAACACCAGGGCGAAGATGGGAAGCACGATCGCCAGTACAGACCACATGGCGGCTTGGAGAAGGGGAGGGGCTACAAGGCTACGCAGCGCCATCCATACCTTCCAATGCTTTCTTCGGCATTCAGCGATACCCTTTGTGCATGATCGACATCCGCCCGTTGCGCTACTTCCTGGCCGTGGCAGAGACCCTGCACTTCGGCCGTGCGGCCGAGCGCCTGCACGTCACACAGCCCCCGCTCAGCCGGCAGATCGCGGCGCTGGAACGCTCGCTGGGGGTGGCACTGTTCGAGCGCGATTCGCGCCATGTGCGGCTGACCCCGGCCGGCCAGCGCTTCCGCGAAGATGCGCGTGCCGTGCTGGCCTCACTGCAGCAGGCCTGCCACACGGCCCGGCAGATCGACGCCGGTGAACAGGGCGAACTGCAGGTCGGCTTCATGATGCACGCCGCACACAGTTCGGTGCCGCCGTTGGCGTGCCGGTTCATGGCAGCGTGCCCGCAGGTTCAGCTACGCCTGCGCGAGGCACTGCCGTTCCCCCTGCTGGACGGGGTGCTCAGTGGCGAGCTGGATGCCGGCATTGGTTTCGCGCCCGCAGCAATGCGCGGTCTGCAGATGCAGCCATTGCTGCAGGAGCCGTTGTGCGTGGTGGTGCCGCTGGGCCACCGCCTGGCGCGGCGGCTTCAGGTGGCCGTGGCGGCGCTGGCCGATGAAGGCCTGATCACCGCGCCTGCCGAAGTGGTGCCGACGCTGCGCGAAGCGATCGACGCGTGCTTCCGCGCCGCCGGGCTGGAGCCGCGGATACGTCTGGAAGTTCAGCTGCAGCAGAGCATCGTCAGCCTGGTCGCGGAAGGGTTGGGCATCGCGCTGGTGCCGGCGTCGCTGCGCCGGCTGGGGGTGCCTGGCGTTGCATTCGTGGCGCTGAAGGATGGCCCGCAGGTGCAGCAGGTCCTGTTCTGGCGTGATGGCAACCGCAACCCGGCGTTGCCGCGCCTGCTCGCCTGCATCGCCAACCCGTAGCGTTGGGCTTTGCTGTCTGTAGAGTCGAGCTTGCTCGACTGTTCTTCGCTCTTTGTAGAGTCGAGTCGCGCTTGACTGGACCGCCAGAAGCATTCGAGCAAGCTCGACTCTACGGAACGCGGCAGTCGAGCAAGCTCGACTCTACCGGTCCTTACCGCAGCAGGGTGACCTGCTGCCCGGCGCGGTCGAATGCTTCGGCCACCAGCGATGTCTGCCGGATCGCATCCACTTCGGCAAACAACGCCTGCAGCGCCGCCACCGGACGCGCGGCCGGCGCCGCCACGGCTTGCGCTATCGCGGTGAACCGGTCAGCCAGCACGCGGTGGCCGGGGTGCTGCGCCGCCCACGCCTGCAGCGGTTGGCGTACGCCTGCGGCCGCGTCCAGGCGCTGCTGGTCGAACAGGGCGATGGCGGCGGCGGAGGTGTCGGCGCGCTCGATGCGCGCGTGCTGCAACGCACGGCTGAGAAACAGATCGTAGGCCGCGCCGCGCCCCACCGCGATGCGCATGCCATCGCGATCAAGATCGGCCACGTGCCGTGCCGGGTTGTCATCACGGACCAGGTAGGTGCCTTCAATTTCCACATACGGTGCGCTGAAGGCAATGCGATCGGCGCGCGCTGGATCAATGGCCAGGAAAGCGAGATCCCAATCATCATCGGCGGCGGCCGCCACGACTGATGCGGCGGCATCATGGCAGGTGAAGCGCGGCGCGACCCCCAGCTTTTGCGCCAGCGCCTTGGCCAGTTCCACCGAAGGGCCGCGCGGCGCCGATGCGTCGCCCTGCGCCAGCACCGGGTTGCCCAGGTTGATGGCGACCCGAAGGTAGCCAAGCGGCGCGAGCGCAGTGCGGAAGTCGGACAGCGGCATGGGGTACTCCGGAAGGCACGGGGAACCCAAGCATGCCAGCCACAGCGTTCCTGCGGCGTGCGCCCTCCATGCTCCGCGACAGGCTCGGTGCCGGCGATGCCCCCCGCGCGGTGCTGAAGGCGATTACCCTGCGCATCATCTGAAGCGAAGTGGCGCAGCGATGAACCCTGTCATGCATGTTGAGATTCCAGTGGCCGACCTGGCCCGTGCCATCGCGTTCTACCAGCGCTGGCTGCAGGTGGTGATCGATGCCCCGGTGCCGGTGCATGACTGCATGATGGCCTACCTGCCGTTCGACGATGACGCCGGCGGCGCCAGCGTGGCCCTGGTACAGGGAGCGGACTATCGGCCCTCGGAGCAGGGGGCGCGCATCTACATCGGTGTCGATGACCTGGACGCCAGCCTGGCCCGTGCGCTGCAGGCGGGTGCCACGCTGCGGTTCGGCCCTGCCCTGGCCGGTGGGTGGCACGTGGCGGAGATCGCCGACAGCGAAGGCAACCGCATTGCCGTGCAGGCCCCGGCAGCCTGACGCCCGGTTACGAGGCAGCGGACTGCCATCGTTGCAACCACCCTGCAATGGCGGGGTCCAGCCGCGCATCGTCGGGAAGCCGCACCCCGAAGCGATCCTGCAGGACCTGCCGCGCATCGGCCACATCGCGCAGCGCCCGCTTCTGCGGCGTCTGGCCGTGGCGGTACTCGGTGTAGTTGCCGCTGCCGATGGTGCGGCGCCAGTCCGGGCCGGTCAGCGAAGCACGCAGCTCGCCCGGGAAACTGGAGTGCGGGTGCGTGCACACGTACCAGTTGCCCACTTCGTTGTCGGCCGCCGCCGGTGAGGCCAAGTCGAAGCGATACTGCGAACGCCAGTCATCGCCGCTGCTGGCGGCCAGCAGGAAATCGCCATTGTCCAGCCGCTGCAGCCGATAGTGCTCGTGCGGCGTGTCCTGCACGGCGGTCTCGCGCAGGCGCAGCGGTACGGTCGGGGTCAGGCTGCCAAAGCCGGTGTCCACCAGCCAGTCCTCGTCATCCAGGCGTACCCGGATCAACAAATGGGTACGCGGGGTCAGTTCGCCGTCGCCGGCCGACAGCAGCACGCGCGCGCTCAGCGGGTGGGCATCGAAACCCAGCGCCTGCAGCAGCGCCAGGAAGGCGCCGTTGAGCTCGAAGCAGTAACCGCCGCGCTGGGCGTGCAGCAGCTTGCGCTGCACGCTGTCCAGATCGATCGGCACCGCATCGCGCAGCAGGCAGGTCAGCGTCTCGAAGGGTACGTGGGCGTTGTGGCGCTGCTGCAGCTCGGCCAGCCCAGCAAGGGTGGCCGACGGCGCGGCCGACAACTGCAGGCGTTGCAGGTAGCGGGGGACATCGAGCGTGGTCATCACGGCACCGGGTGGGGCATAGAACCCTACTGTGCAACCGCAACCGGGGTTGAGGTCAAGCGGCAGGGCCGTGTCATTCCCCCGTCGTCTGTGGCCGGTACAAAGACCGCGACCGCCGGTGCCGCGATGGCCGCCGAAACAAGGGCTAAAGTCCCGACGATCCAGGCCGATACAGGTGCGTCCTTCTGCCTGGAGTATGTCATGTTGATCGCGGTGCCCCGCCTCCGATCCCTGCGCACCCGCCTGGATGGTCTGCGCTCGGCGTTTCCTGGCGTGCTGCGCTGGCTGCAGCCGCATCGGCTCAGCGTCGCCAACAAGCTGAAAGCCACCCTGTGGGTCTGCGGCCTGGGCCTGGTGGCCATCGCTGGGGTGTATGCCTGGACCGGCCACGCCAGCGCACAGGCCGCACGCACGCAGGCCAGCTACCAGCGTGGCAGCGACCTGGCCGCAGCGCTGGCCACCCGTGTGGCCGAGGCGCGTCGCCTGCAGACACAGTATGCACGCAGTTTCGACGATGCCGACCGCAGCCAATTGCTGGTCACGCAGCAGTCGCTGCAACGCGACCTGCAGGCGCTGCGTGCGCAACCCATGGACGCTGGCCGGCGCAAGGCACTGCAGTCTCTGGCGGAGGCCGTGGACGGCTTCTCCGACGGCATCACGGCGCTGTTCGCGCGTGTTGACGAGATGGGACGGGGCGAGGCGGGCTTGGCCGCGCAGCTGCAGCAGGCTGCCGATACGCTGCAGGCGGCGGTGGCGGCGCAGCAGCGTCCCGCGCTGGAGCTGCATGTCCAGAAGATGCGCCGGCAGGAAGCGCTGCTGCTGCTCGATGGCGACTCCACCCATGCAGACCGCGCAAGCGAAGAGAAACTACCTTTCGACCTCGCCTTGGTCGGGTTGCCGGCCGATGCCCAGGAACGTCTGCGCAGCGCCATGGATGCCTATCAGGCCACGTTGCTGGGCTATACCGCCGCGCGGGTCGGCCTGGACGTGGAAGCGCAGTCCCTGCTGGATACCGCCGCCGCCGTGGCGCCGGCAGTGGCCACGTTCCAGGAAGCACAGCGGGCCGCACTGGCGCAGGTACAGTCCCGCCAGCAACGGGGCGCTCGCGCCATGGGCGCGTTGTTCGCGTTCACCCTCGTGCTGGTTGCGGGCGTGCTGATCACCAGCCTGGTGCTGGTCCTGCGCGCCGTACGCCGCCCGATCCAGGACACGCTGCGCTTCGCCAGCGACATCGCCGACGACCGCCTGGATACCACGCTGCGCGTGCACAACGACAGCGATGAGATCGGCCAGCTGGCACAGCGGCTGATCCACATGCAGCAGCGGCTGCGCGCACGGATCGAAGACGAGCGTTCGGTCGCGCGTGGCAATACCCGGGTGCGCCAGGCGCTGGACAGTGCACAGACCGGTTTGATGGTGATCGACGCCGAGGGCTGCGTGGCCTACGCCAACCCGGCGCTGCTGAAGCTGCTGGCGCTGCAGATCGACACCCTGGTGGGCAGTGATGCCGCGTGCCTGCATCCGGCGATGGTCGGCCTGGCCGGCGCACGCCGCCGCGAGGAGCACGAGATCGCGCATGCGGGCGTGCGCTATCAGCTGATCGCCAACGCTATTGTCGACGACGGGCACTTCCTTGGGGTGGCGGTGGAATGGCGCAGCCGTGCGCTGGAAACTCTGCTGGAAACCGAGGTGGCGGCACTGGTCGATGCCGCTGCGCACGGTGACCTGCACGGCCGCATTGCACTGGAAGGCAAGCAGGGCTTCGTACGGACCCTGTCCACCAGCATCAACCATCTTCTGGCCACCTTTGAGACCAACCTTGCCGACCTGCAGGCGCTGCTGGCGGCATTGGCGCGCGGCGACCTGAGCGTGCGCATGGACGGCGAACTGCAAGGCGTTTTCGCACGCATGCGCGACGATGCCAATGCCACCGTTGGCCAGCTTGGGCGCATCGTCACCCGCATCCAGCAGGCCACCGCACAGCTGGATCTGGGCGTTGGCGAAATCGTCTCCGGCCACCACGATCTATCGCAACGGACTGAACAGCAGGCGGCCAACCTGGAAGAGACCGCCGCCTCCCTGCATGAGCTGACAGATACCGTTGGCCGCAACGCCGATGCCGCCGGCCGCGCCGACGCGCTGGTGCAGAGCGCGGCAGCCGTGGCGGCGCGCGGCGGCCAGGCAGTCGGTCAGGTGGTGGCAACCATGCACGGCATCAGCGCAGCCTCGCGCCGTATCGGCGACATCACCCAGTTGATCGACGGCATCGCCTTCCAGACCAACATCCTGGCACTGAACGCCGCAGTTGAAGCCGCGCGTGCTGGCGAGCAGGGCCGCAGCTTCGCAGTGGTGGCCTCGGAGGTGCGCCTGCTGGCCCAGCGCAGTGCCGAGGCGGCCAAGCAGATCAAAGCGCTGATCGAAGATTCGGTCACCCGCGTTGGCCGGGGCAATGCGTTGGCTGAGCAGGCCGGCACCACGATGGGCGATATCGTCGGCAGCGTGCAGCAGCTGGCTGAACTGCTCGCCGCCATCCGCAGCGCATCGCAGGAACAGCACGCCGGCATCGCGCAGGTGAACCAGACCATCGTGCAGATGGAATCGAGTACGCAGCGTAATGCCACTCTGGTGGAAGAGGCGGGCGCCTCCACGGCGCAGATGCAGGCACAGGTACAGGCTCTGGCCGAAGCGGTATCGGCGTTCCGCCTGCAGCCGCAGCGGCGCCCACGCGCGGCCGCTTGATCGCCTTCGCCGGGCAAGACCCGGCGTTACCGGGAAGCGCCGGGCCATGCCCGGCCGATCGACTCAGTACACGTCGCGGCGGTAGCGCCCGTTCTCCAGCAGCGTTTCCACGGCATCGTCGCCCAGCGCGGCACGCAGCACCTGGTCCACGCCTTCGGCCATGCCCTGCAGCGAACCGCAGACGTGGATCACCGCACCGCGTGCCAGCCACGCTTTCAGTTCGCCGGTTGCCGCCTGCAGCCGGTGCTGCACGTAGCCGCCACCGTCGGCATCGCGCGAGAACGCCAGGTCTACCCGTGCAAGATGGCTGTCGGCCTGCCAGTGCGCAAGCTCGTCGGCGAACAGCAGGTCGTGCGCGCGCTGGCGCTCGCCGAACAGCAGCCAGTGCCCGTGCTCGCCGTCGGCAGCGGCTTCGCGCAGCAGGCTGCGCAGGCCGGCGATGCCGGTACCGTTGCCGATCAGCACCATCGGGGTTCCGGCCACGCGCTGGAAACCGGGATTGTGGTGTACGCGCGCGGCAATGCTTTCGCCAGGCGCCGCATGCACGGCCAGCCAGCCGGAGCCCAGACCGGGACGGCCGGCGCTGTCGTGGGTCAGGCGTACCACCAGTTCCACCGCGCCATCGGCGGAACAGGAGGCGATCGAGTACTCACGACCAGGCAGCAGCGGCAGCCCGGACAGCCACAGGCAGCCGTCCTGCACCGGCACGGCCGGCAGGCCATCGGGCAGCACGCGCTCGCTGGCCAGTTGCAGCAGGGTGCGGGTCTGTCCATCCACGCGGGTCGGCTGCAGCGGGTCCAGCCCGTGCGCCTGCAGTACGGCGCGCGCGTGCGCGGCGGCGTTGCGCGGTGCGATGTGCAGGATGTCGCCGGCCTTCCAGTGCTGGTTCGCCGGCGGGGCCAGGCGGATGGCCCAGATCTGCCCGCCCATGCTGCCGGGATTCAACAGCGTGCGCTGCAGCAGCTGCCAGTCATGCAGCGCGGTGGCCGGCGGCAGCACGCTGTCATCAGTGTGGATGCCGGTCAACGCACCCAGCTGCAGCTGCCATTGGCGCAGCGACGCCACCGCGGCCGCATCCACGTCGATGCGGTCGAACAACGGCTGCGCGCCGTTGCGTGCCAACCAGTCATCCACCTGCACGCCGAAGGCGCAGTAGTGCGGGTACTGGCGATCGCCCAGCGCCAGCAGCCCGTAGCGCAGACCGGAAAGATCGGCCGACTGCGCGAGCAGCTGGCGGGCCGCGCGGCGCGCGTTGTCCGGGGGCTCGCCATCGCCGAAGGTGCTGAGCACGAACAGCACCTGCGGCGTGTCCTGCAGCTGTTGCAGGCTGAGCCGCGCAAGCGGCAGTACCTGCACCGGGTGCCCGGCCGCCTGCAGTTGGGCCGCTGCGCGCCAAGCCAGCTGTTCGGCCAGGCCGCTCTGGCTGGCGTGTACCACCCGCCACGGCGTACCTTCCTGGGCGAGGCTGGTGCCGGTGTCCGGCAGCGACTGGCGCAACGCGCGCGCGGCGCGTTGGCTGCGGCGACGGTCCAGGTACAGCATCCAACCGGTGATGAAGAACAGGGTCATGCACAGGCTGGACAGCATGACGATCACGCGACCGGGCAGGCCGAAGAAGCTGCCCGAGTGCAGCGCGAACATGCTGGTCATGACCTTGCCGCCCGCATCCAGCTGGCCGTAAGGGCGGTGCTCCAGCACGGCGCCGGTGCCCGGGTCGATCTGCAGGCTGTCCTGGGCACGGTCATGGCCGCCACCGCGCAGGGCGGGATCGCCGGCCATCACCCGGGCGGTGATCGGCTGGCCCGGTTTGCCGGGCAGACGCAGGTCGATGTAGCCGCTGCGCACGCCGGGCAGGCCGTACAGGCCTTCCTGCACCCGCGTCATGTCCAGCGGGCCGGGCTGCACGTGGGCACGGGGGGCACTGCGGCCATCGCCCAGCAGGCGGGTCACGCCATCGCGGTACCAGTCGAACGACCACCACAGGCCAGTCAGCACGATGACCAGGTAGACCAGCAGCACCCAGGTGCCGACCACCGAGTGCAGGCTCCACAGGAAGCTGCGGCCACTGCGTTTCCATTCCACGGCCAGCCAGGTGCGGGGGCGCCACCAATGTCGTGGCCAGCGCAGGTAGAGGCCGGAAAGAACGAAGAACAGCAGGATGATCGCGCAGCTGCCGGTCAGCAGCTTGCCGCGCTCGCCGGCGGCCAGGTGCCGGTGCAGGTCTTCGACGAAGTCGAAGAAGGCCTGGCCGCGCAGCGTGCTGAAGCGCTCACCGCTGTACGGGTCGAAGTAGACCCAGTGTTCCTTGCCGCCTTCGAAGCGCGCCACCGAAGGACGCTGGCCGGTGGCATCCACGCGCAGGCGTTGCAGGGGCCGGTCGCTGCCGGCCTGCAGCATCGGCACCAGTTCGTCCAGGCTCAGCGGCGGCTGGCCGTCGGCGTGATGTTCGGCAATGCCGGCCAGGCCGGGGTTGGCGGCGCGCAGCAGCTCGTCCTCGAACGACAGCGCCGCGCCACTCAGGCCCATGATGGCCAGGATGGTGCCGGCGGTGATGCCGAGGAACCAGTGCAGCTGGAACAGGACGTTCTTGAACATCGGGAAGGGGGCCGTGGGTCTGCCGCAGCATCCCTGCGCAACAGTAAATGAGAATTAATCTCGGAATTCTCCCGGTCACGACCGGCCCTGGTCAAGGAGGGTGTTCCGGCAGGGCTGCGCCCTGCACCCGCCGAAGCAACGTCAACGTCCACCTCAAAGGCCAAAGCGGGCATTCCGTGGGATGGCGGGGTGGGTCCGGTCGAGGGGGACGCTGCAAGTACGTCCATGTAAGCTCGGTCGCCGCATCCATGCGGCTCACGCCCCCTCGACCGGACCCACCCCGCCTTCGGCAGTTTTCCGCGAGCTGTTGGAATGGCACGGGATCTGACCCCAGATAGTTCTAGATATCTGAAAGATGTGTCGACCAAGGTCGACACCTACCAACAGCCGCGGCCAACTGTCAGAGGCGGGGCGGTGTCGGATTGCGGGGTGTCCGCGGCATGGATGCCGCGGCCAAGCCCCCATGGATGGGTTAACGGCGTCCCGGCAATCCGACACCGCCCCGCCATTCCAAGGAAAGCCCGCTTTTGCTCTTGCTGCTGCCTTTGCTCCAAGCAGGTGCAGGGCGCAGCCCTGCAAAAACCCTACTTCACCCAGTCGGCAATCTCGCCGTGCGCGAATGGGCCCAGCTTCGCCTTGACCATGCGCCCGTCCGCATCGAACAGCACGCTGTAGGGCAGCAGGCCCTGTGCGTTGCCCAGCTGCACGCTGGCATCGCGTGGGCCCGGCGCGTCCAGCACGATGGGGTAGTGCACCGGCACCCGCTGCAGGAAATCGGCCACGCCCTCAGGGGTATCGAGCGCCAGCCCCAGCACCTGCACACCGGCGCTCCCCTGTGCCTGGGCGAAACGCTGCAGTTCGGGCATTTCTTCCACGCAGGGGCCGCACCAGCTGGCCCAGACATTCACCAGCAATGGGCGACCGGCGAAGCGCTGGCGGATGTCCAGCGGCTGGCCCGATGGGTCGGGCAGTACCAGTGCGGGCAGGGCATCACCGGGTCGCAACGTGGGCGCGCTTGCCACAGCAGCATCGGAAGGCGCGCGCGGCGCCGTGGGTGCCGGCGTTAGCCGGTGCCCGGCCCACAGGCCCAGGCCGGCGGCCAGCACCGCTGTCCACAGCAGTGCGGGCCGCTGCCACTTCACCGCGCGGTGCGCAGCAGGGCTTCTTCCACCACTGCCTGGGTCAGCAGGGTGGGCAGCACGGTGGGCGGGGCGCCGGGGCCGTACACCACGTACAGCGGCACGCCCACGGCCTTGTGCTCTTCCAGGAAATCGGTGATCTGCGGATCGACGTTGGTGTAGTCACCGCGCATGTACACCGCATTGGTGCGGCGGAGCAGGTCCTTGAACTCCGGACGCGACAGCACCGCGCGTTCGTTGGCCTTGCAGCTCACGCACCAGTCGGCGGTCATGTTCACGAACACCACGCGGTTGTCGGCGCGCAGGCGGTCCAGCAACTGCGGCGAATACTCCACCACGTTGTCGGTGCTGGTCTGGGCGGCACGCGCCGGCAGTGCCAGCTGGGTCACGCCCCAGACCGGCACCAGCGCGGTCAGCACCAGCAGCACGCCCAGCAGGATGCCACCGCGCTTGCTGCGCCAGCGGCTGGTTTCGAACAGCCACAGGCCGCCGGTCAGCAGCAGCAGCCCGCCCAGCGCCAGCGCCATGCCATCCACGCCGCGCTGCTTGCCCAGCACCCACAGCAGCCACAGCGCGGCGGCATACATCGGGAAGGCCAGCACGTGCTTCAGGGTTTCCATCCACGGGCCGGGCTTGGGCAGGCGCCGTGCCAGCGCCGGCACGAAGCCGATCAGCAGGAACGGCAGGGCCAGGCCCAGGCCCAGGAACAGGAACACCAGCATGGCCGCCACCGGCGGTGCCACGAAGGCGTAGGCCACGGCCGGGCCGAAGAACGGACCCACGCAGGCGCTGCCGACCACGCAGGCCAGCACGCCGGTGAAGAAATCGCCGGCCGGGCCGCTGCGGCTGGCCAGCGACTGGCCGAAGTTGCCTACGCCACCGCCCATGGTGAACACCCCGGACAGGCTCAGGCCGACGGCGAACATCACGTAGGCCAGCGCGGCCACCACGGCCGGGTGCTGCAGCTGGAAGCCGATGCCCACCGCGTTGCCCAGCATGCGCAGGCCCACCATCGAGGCGCCGATCACCGCGAAGGCCACCAGCACGCCCAGCGTGTACCACATGGCATGGCTGCGCGCGCGCTCGGCGCTTTCACCGCTCTGCGCCAGGCTCAGGACCTTCAGCGACAGGATCGGCAGCACGCACGGCATCAGGTTCAGCACCAGGCCGCCGCCCAGCGCCAGCAGCAGCACCCACAACAGCGAACTGTCGGTCTTCGGCACGGTGCCTGGCGGCTTGGTGCGCAGCGCGTTGTCCGGGCGCGCATCGGCGGCGAAGGCGGTCGCGCCGGGCGCGGTGTCTGCAGCGCTCGGCGCAGGATCGTTCGGCACGGTCGGCAGCAGGCGGCGCAGCGCGCCGTCGCCGCCTTCGCGCGCGGCATCGGCCGCAGAGCCGGGCAGCGGCTGGATCACTTCGCTGCGTGCGGCGGTGGCCGACGCACTGGCGTTGACCTTGCCGGCAGGAATGGCCAGCTTCACCCGGCGGGTCATCGGCGGGTAGCAGATGCCGTCGGTCTGGCAGCCCTGGAAGGTGACCACCAGGGTGCCGTCCACCGCATCGGCGCGGCTGCGGCGCAGCGGCAGCGGCACTTCCACCTGGTTGAAGTACACCGAGACATCGCCGAAGTGCTCATCGCGGTGCGACTGCGCCTTCGGCCAGCGCGGGGTGTCGGCCAGCACGCCACTGCTGCCTTCCAGCTTCAGCGAGGTGCGGTCGCGGTACAGGTAGTAGCCCGGCGCCGGGCTGAAGCGCAGCAGCAGGGTGTTGCCGTCGCTGGCGATGGCATCGAAGGCGAACGCCTGTTCCGACGGCAGCGGTAGGGCCTGGGCCGTGCTGGCGCCGGGCAGCTGCAGGCCGCGCGCGGTGCCGGCCCCGGCCAGCGGGTTGTTGAAGGCAGGCGTGTTGCCGCTGCGCGCGGCCGGCGCTGCCGCCGCATCGCCACCGGGCAGAGAGACCTGCACCACGCGCTTCTGCGGCGGATAGCACACGCCGGCGTCGGCGCAGCCCTGGTAGCGCACTTCCAGGCTGATCGTGCCGGCGCCATCGGTGGGCGCGCCGGGCAGGGTCGCCAGCAGGCGCTGGCGGTAGGTTTCCACCTCGCCGAAGAAATCGTCGTGGTGCTTGTCACCGGCCGGCATCTGCAGCGCGCCGGCATTGAAGGCGGTGTCGGCCTTCACGCTGGTGCGGTGGCGGTACAGGTAGTAGCCGGGAGCGATCTTGAACTGCAGTTGGATCTGCCCCCGTTCGGGCGCGGTGGCGGTCAGCGCGAACGCCTGGTCCACCGGCAGCAGGTCCTTCTCGTCCAGAGCGAAGGCCGGCAGGGAAAGCCACAACAGGGCGCACAGGGCGGCGCCACGCGCAAACAGAGTCTTCAAACGGTGTCCTCCCGGGTCTGCGCCCGGATCCAGTCCAGATACGCCGGCAGGCCGGCCCGGCTTTCGACCGCAATGCACTCCGGGAGTTCATACGGATGCAGGGCGACGATCCGGGCGATGGCGGCATCGACCCGGCTGGCCGTGGTCTTCACCAGCAGCTGCAGTTCGGTATCGGTGGTTACCTGGCCTTGCCAGCGGTAGGTCGAACGCGCGCCGTCCAGGCGGGTCACGCAGGCGGCCAGCTGTTCGCCCACCAGTGCGTGGGCGATGCGTTGGGCACTGTCCGCGTCGGGGCAGGTGGTGAACAGCAGCAGGACGGGATCGGCGATCGACATGACCGCCGAGTATAGGGCCCCTGTCCGGCCGGGTCAGGGCCGGACAGGGGAATTGCAACTTTCTTCAATGCGGATCAGTTGGCCAGCTGGCAGGTGGCCGGCTTGGCCGAGGTGAACAGGGCCGGGGTGGCCCACTCGGGGTGGTCGATGAACGGGTTGCGGTTGCCCTGGAAGCTGTAGATCACGTCATTGCGGGCGCGCTCGGCGTCGTTCGGCGGATCGGCCAGGTGCCAGTCGATCAGGGTGGACAGCAGGCCCATGTAGGCCGGCGAGCTGCTGGTCTTGACGATCTTGCTGCGGTCGTCGGTCAGTTCCAGGTCCGGCTCGGACTGGCCGGTGGCCGCATCCTTGCCGCCCTCATAGCGGATCGCCATGTACATCACCGCACGCGCCATGTCGCCCTTGCGCTGGCCCCAGACCTCGAACGTGCCGGTGTTGCCGTCCGGGGTGCGCACCCAGTTGGAATTGCCCGGGTAGCCGCCGCTGCCGCCGCCCTGGCCGTTGTTGGCCTCGGTGGCGCGTTCGCCGCAGTTGCTGTCGCACTTGCCGAAGGGCTTGTTGCCGCGGTCGGCATTCCACTGCGCGTCGGTCAGGTACAGCATGTGGGTATCGGTGTACGGGGCGTACGGCAGGCCCTTGTCGCCGGTGGTGCTGGCAAAGCCCAGCGAGTTCGGCCAGGTGTGTTCGCGGTTGTACTTCAGGCCGCCGCCACTGCCGGCACGGTCGGTCACCTTGGTGTAGCTGCGGTTGCGGTAGGCATCCAGGATCTTGCCGCTGTTGTTCGGGTCTTCGTCGGCGATTTCCAGGATGGTCCAGGTGCTGGTGCCCGAGCCGCTGTACGGGTAGGCGGTGTGGCCCTTGATGGTTTCATGCAGCGAGCAGCGCAGCTGGCTGGGGCTGCTGGTGTTCACCTTGGAATAGTAGCCCTCCGGGGTGCCGGGGTTGCCGGGGTTGCCCGGGTCCGGGTTGCCGGTGGTGCTGGCCACGGTGAAGGCGATGCGGCTGTCGGCGGCCGGGTGCGCGCCCTGGCTGTCGGTGATGCGCGCGGCGCGGATGTCGAAGCGGCAGGCTTCGCCGGCCACCAGGGCGGTGTTGGTGGACAGCTTCACGGTGCGGCCGCTGGTCGGCCAGGTCAGCGGCACGCTGCCCGAACTGCCGCAGCTCAGGCTGAAGGCGCCGCTGGCCAGGGTCACCGTTTCGCTGAACACCACTTCCAGATCGGCCGCGGCCGGGAAGGTGCTGCTGCCCTGCGCCGGGGTGGTGGTGCTGACCGACGGCGGGGTGTTCGGGCCCGGGGTGCCGCCACCGCCGGTGAAGGTCTGGCTGGTGTTGCAGCGGCCGAAGGTCTGGCCGGCCGATTCGGCCCAGGTGAAGTGCGCGTACTGGCTGCCGCTGCCGGTCAGCTGCAGCGAGGTACCCGGCGCGGTGCTGTTGGTTTCGGCCACCGGAATGTTCTGGCTGGTCATGCCGGCCGCCGGGCCACCGGCCGCGGTGATCGCGCCCTCGTAGCTCAGGAACTGAACGACCTTGCCGCTGGCGTCGACCAGGGCGATGCCGTCGTTCGGCCCGTTCTGCAGGCCATTGGTCGGGTAGGTGACCACCGCGATGGTGGCGCTGCCGCAGCTGGCGGCGGTGCCGGCCGGCACCGGGTTGTTGGCGTAGACCGCTGCGGCCGACGGGTTGCTGCCGTTGTACAGGTACAGGCGGTAGCCGGACAGGTCCTCACCGGCGGTGGCGACCACTTCGATGGCCTCGCCCACGTCGCCGGCAGCGGTGCTGTCGTCATAGTGCAGTTCGTTGATGAAGACCTCGGCCTGGGCCGGCGCGGCGGCCAGCGCCAGCAGGCAGGCGGCGGCGAGCGGGGACAGCAATCGCATCGACTACTCCTTGTGATTGGGAATGCCGGGCGAGACTAAGGCCGATCACGTGACACTTTGTCGTAACTGAACGCCAGATATCTGACACTGCGACGCCCGTCACCAAAAAACCGGGAACTTCGCCGGATCTGCGCCGCAGCGCACCGTCGAAAAATTTTGCCGCGATGGCCTTGAAAGGCCCCCGGCGGGCTCCATCTCTGTCCTGCTCCCGACCTGTCGGGCTTTTTCACGCGCAATGCTGGCAGTCACCCTGGGTGAGTGCTAACATCGCCAGACTTTTTCAGACCAATCAATAACTTAAGAGGTCTCTCATGAGCATCAAGCCGCTGCACGACCGCGTTGTGGTCAAGCCGATCGAAGCCGACGAAATCTCCGCCGGTGGCATCGTCATTCCGGATTCGGCCAAGGAAAAGTCCACCAAGGGTGAAGTCGTGGCCGTCGGCCCGGGCAAGCCGCTGGACAACGGCAGCGTGCGCGCGCCGTCGCTGAAGGTCGGCGACAAGGTCATCTACGGCCAGTACGCCGGCAGCTCGTACAAGAGCGAAGGCGTCGAATACAAGGTCCTGCGCGAAGACGACGTGCTTGCCGTCATCGGCTGAGCCCCGCCGCGACCTGCTGCATCCCCTGATTCCAAACACCCAGCCGCCGGGCATGGCCCGGCGCTACCAATGAGGTAACTGCAATGGCTGCCAAGGATATTCGTTTCGGTGAAGACGCCCGTTCGCGCATGGTGCGCGGCGTCAACGTTCTCGCCAATGCCGTCAAGGCCACCCTGGGCCCGAAGGGCCGCAACGTCGTGCTGGAAAAGAGCTTCGGCGCCCCGACCATCACCAAGGACGGCGTCTCCGTCGCCAAGGAAATCGAACTGGCTGACAAGTTCGAGAACATGGGCGCGCAGATGGTGAAGGAAGTCGCTTCGCGCACCAACGACGACGCCGGCGACGGCACCACCACCGCCACCGTGCTGGCCCAGGCCCTGATCCGCGAAGGCGCCAAGGCTGTTGCCGCCGGCATGAACCCGATGGACCTGAAGCGTGGTATCGACAAGGCCGTCGTGGCCGCCGTTGCCGAGCTGAAGAACATCTCCAAGCCCACCGCTGACGACAAGGCCATCGCCCAGGTCGGCACCATCTCGGCCAACTCGGACGAGTCGATCGGCCAGATCATCGCTGATGCGATGAAGGAAGTCGGCAAGGAAGGCGTGATCACCGTTGAAGAAGGCTCGGGCCTGGACAACGAGCTGGACGTGGTCAAGGGCATGCAGTTCGACCGCGGCTACCTGTCCCCGTACTTCATCAACAACCAGCAGTCGCAGACCGCTGACCTGGATGACCCGTTCATCCTGCTGCACGACAAGAAGATCTCCAACGTCCGTGACCTGCTGCCGGTGCTGGAAGGCGTCGCCAAGGCCGGCAAGCCGCTGCTGATCGTGGCCGAAGAAGTCGAAGGCGAAGCGCTGGCCACCCTGGTGGTCAACACCATCCGTGGCATCGTCAAGGTCGTGGCCGTGAAGGCCCCGGGCTTCGGCGACCGTCGCAAGGCGATGCTGGAAGACATGGCCGTGCTGACCGGCGGCACCGTGATTTCCGAAGAAGTGGGCCTGTCGCTGGAAAAGGCCACCATCAAGGACCTGGGCCGCGCCAAGAAGGTGCAGGTTTCCAAGGAAAACACCACCATCATCGACGGCGTGGGCGACAAGGCCAACGTTGATGCACGCGTGGGCCAGATCAAGACCCAGATCCAGGACACCTCCTCCGATTACGATCGCGAGAAGCTGCAGGAACGCGTGGCCAAGCTGGCCGGCGGCGTTGCCGTGATCAAGGTCGGTGCTTCGACCGAAATCGAAATGAAGGAAAAGAAGGATCGCGTCGACGACGCCCTGCACGCTACCCGTGCAGCCGTTGAAGAAGGCGTGGTTCCGGGCGGCGGCGTGGCCCTGGTCCGTGCGGTCACCGCGCTGGCTGGCCTGAAGGGTGCCAACGAAGACCAGAACCACGGCATCCAGATCGCCCTGCGCGCGATGGAAGCCCCGCTGCGCGAAATCGTCTCCAACGCCGGTGAAGAGCCGTCGGTCATCATCAACAAGGTGAAGGAAGGCAGCGGCAGCTTCGGCTACAACGCCGCCACCGGTGAGTTCGGCGACATGCTGCAGTTCGGCATCCTGGACCCGACCAAGGTGACCCGTTCGGCTCTGCAGAACGCTGCTTCGATCGCTGGCCTGATGATCACCACCGAAGCCATGGTTGCCGAAGCTCCGAAGAAGGACGAGCCGGCCATGGGCGGCGCCGGTGGCATGGGTGGCATGGGTGGCATGGGCGGCATGGACTTCTAAGTCCACGCCTCCCCGATGCAATGAAAAACCCCGCCGCAAGGCGGGGTTTTTTTTGTGGGTCCACGGCCTGCGTGGATGCGCGCACGCAAGCAGGTTCGCGCCGGCCGGTTTCATGCTGCACGCTGCCTTGCCGCCGCAATCTGCCGGCACTAGCCTCCGCGCATGCCTACTTCGTTCCTCGTCGTCGACGACTTTCTTTCCCCGGCCGATGCGCAGGGCCTGCGCCGTGCCGGCCTGGGCCTGGATTACCCCGAGCAGGATGGCGCATTCCCGGGCCGCAATTCGCTGCAGCGCCTGGAAATGCAGGGGCTGGCCGGTGCAGCCGCTGCAGTCGCACGGGAAATTCCGCCTGACCCTGGCCAACGACGTGGGTCGGGCGCGGGTGCATACCGACCATTCGCACTGGTCGGGCATCCTCTACCTGAGCGCGCCCGAACATTGCCAGGGGGGCACTGAATTCTTCCGCCACCGCCGCACCAACACCGACCGCCTGGCACTGAACCCGGCCGAGCTGGCCGCACTGGGCTACGCCGATGGCGCGGCCATGCACCGCGACATCATCGAACGCGACAGCAACGACGAAAGCGCCTGGGAACCGACCATGACCATTCCCATGCGTTTCAACCGTCTGGTGCTGCTGCGCCCGTGGTTCTGGCACACGGCTGGGCCTGCCTTCGGCGACTGCGCGGAGAACGGGCGTCTGGTCTACCTGATGTTCTTCGAACAGGCCGGTTGAGGCAGCGGGCGCCGATCTACTTCACGAACGCCTTCGACGCACCGTACTCCCACTGCCAGGGCACGCCGGTGTCGCCCAGTACGAATGCCACCAATGCAGGGAAGGTGGCTTCGGCTCGTACATCGTTGCCCAGGATCACCACGCAGCGCTGGCGCTGTTCGAGGCAGACCAGCGTATTGCCAACGGCATCATCGTGGCCGCCCTTGTAGAAGCCCGGCCCCTGCGTTCCCCGGAAGGTCACCACGCCCAGGCCGGCCGCCAGATCGCTGCGCTGCTGCGCTGCGGGCAGCTCCGGCTGCAGCGTGGGGAACTGGCTGGCGGTGGTGATCGGCAGCTGCGGGCGCACCAGCTCCCTGCGCATCGCCGTCGACAGACCCTCGCCGCGCACGTAGCCGGCTGCGAAATGGGCCATGTCGTTGATGGTGGTGTCCATCGACCCGGCCGCACGCACGCGGCTGCGCTCATCGTGCGGTTCGGCGCTGCCCTGCTGGGTCCAGCCATCGGCCAGGTTGCCGGCAAAATCATTGCGCCACATCATGCTGGTGCGTGGCATGCCGAAGCGATCGAACACGCGCTGCTGCATCAGCGTGCCCACGTCCAGGCCCGGGCGCCCGCGCTCGAGCACGAACTGCAGCAGGATCAACCCCTCGCCGGAATAGCCATAGCGGCTGCCGGGATCGAAGTGGAACCTCAAGCGGCCGTCAGGCTCAAGGAAAGCGAAGTTGGCAAATCCGCTGGCATGGTTCAGCAGCAGACGCGGTGTAAGCTGGCGCCAGCGTGGGTCGTCGGCCAACACGGTGTAGTCGGCGTACTTCCGTGGCTCGGCAGGGTAGTCCGGCATCGGCTTGTCCAATGCCGTGGCAATGCTGGCATCCAGATCGATCACCTTCTGTTGCGCCAACTGAGCCACCAGATGGCCGAAGGCCATCTTGGTCAGCGATGCCGCATACATCACTGTGTCGGTGCGCAGCGGCTCTCCGGCGGCGTTGCGTTCGCCATAGGCGGCCACGTGCACCACCTTGCCGCCATCAATGACCGCCACGGCCATGCCGCGTGCATGCGCGGCCCGCATCAGGCGCTGGGCTTCGGCATCGATGCGCTCCGGCGTTGGAACCGGCAGAGCGGGCGCAGCCAGTCCGGCCAGTGGCAGCAGCGTCAGCAACAGCAGGAAAACACGGCACATGCGCGGAACTCCTGATGGGACCGGGCGATCCTACCCCCACCCGGCGCCGCCGTCATCGCCCACCGTCATCCCTGCGGCGGCCGCCGCAGGCAGATCCGCTCGGCACCTGCGCTGATATCCACCTGGCCGCCCTGCATCACGTCCGCGCCCAGGATCACCGCCGGGCGCTGGTCCAGGCCGATGGCCCGGAACACTGGCAGTTCGCTGATGCGCACCTCCACCGCGGGGTGCTGCCAACCGGCACTGGCCAGCGCCGGCAGGGTGTACAGCCACGTGGGCGTCGGCTTGCCGCCCAGCCCTTCGCTGCCCTTGCTGCGCACCCGCACGCGCGCATCGCTGCCATCGGTGCGCAACCCCAGCGCACTGGCCGCTGCGTTGTTGAGGATGGTCTGCGCGGCACCGGTATCGACCACGCCGATGGCCTGCACACCGTCTTCGCCCAGGCGCAGGGTGACGAAGCCGAAGCCCTTCAGCACGCCACTGCGATCGGGCAGGGCGTTATCCTGGCAGTGGGCATCAGGGCTTGGCAGTGAGCGGGCCGGCCACAGCAGCAGGCGCGATTGGGCGAAATCCCAGCGCGTATCGAAGCGCGCGGTGATGTCCTGGCCGATGATGCCGTGCAACGGCGCGCTGTCTGCCGACGACAGGCTGGCCAAGTCGGCCTGCAGTGCGGTCACCTGCAGCTGCAGGCTGCCCAATGCCATCGCCACGCTGCGCGTGCTGCGCAGGGCCAGGCCGCCGGCGCTAGCGCCCTGCGCATCATGATCGCGCGCGTTCGGGTCCCGCAGTCCAAAGCGCTGCACCACGGCGGTATCCAGCAGGGTCGCGCTGGCGGCGCTGTCCACCACCAGGTGCAGCGGCTCGTCGCGGCCGTCCAGCGTACCCAGCACGGTGGGGTGGCTGGCCTGCATCGTCATCGGCAGGCTGTGCAGAGCAGGGGGCTCGGCCAGGGCAGGCAGGGCGGTGAGCAGCAATGGGAGCAGGGCCAGGCGCATCGGTGTATTCCTCGGGAACGAGTGGCCATTTCGCCGCAGGCGCGTGTTGCCGGTATGTCGCTGCTGATACCGGGCCGATACACAGCGCCGTCATACTGGTTGCATGAATGCTACCGCCACCCTGATCGTCGTGGATGACGATGCCAGCATCCGCGATGCTATCGCCGACCACCTGCTGCTGCACGGCTACCGCGTGCGCGTGGCGGCCGATGCCGTGGCGATGGACGTGCTGCTGCAGGTCGAGCGCCCCGACGCCATCATCCTGGACTGGATGATGCCCGGCGAAGACGGCTTGTCGGTGTGCCGCCGGCTGCAGTCGCGGGCCATTCCGATCCTGATGCTGTCGGCCATGGGCAGTGCGCCCGACCGCGTGATCGGGCTGGAAATGGGCGCCGATGACTACCTGGGCAAACCGTTCGACCCACGCGAACTGCTGGCGCGGGTGCGCGCACTGCTGCGCCGGCAGGAAAAACTGCACGCACAGACCCCTATCGAACTGCGCTTTGCTGGCTGGCGCCTGCTGCCCGAGCAGCGCCGCCTGCTGGCACCAGACGGCGCCGAGGTCGTGCTCAGCCGCGGCGAATTTTCCTTGCTGCAGGCGCTGGCCGAGCGGCCCGGCCGGGTGCTGGACCGCGAGCAACTGATGCAGCTGACCCGTGGTGATGACAGCGACAGCGTGGACCGCGCCGTCGATCTGGCCATCAGCCGCCTGCGCCGCAAACTGGCCCAGGCCGCCGGCGATGCCGAAGGATTGGTGCAGACCCTGCGCGGTGAGGGCTATCGCTTCGGTGCGACGGTGGAACGGCTGTGAGGCCGCGTTGGAGCACGGCACGCTGGATCGCCCTGCTGGCGCTCAGCAGCCTGCTTCTGGCAACCGCGGTCAGCATGGCGGTGGTCGGCTGGTTGCCGCGCCCGGCGGCGCCACAGATGCGGTTGGACCAGGCCATGCAGGTGCTGCGCGGCGAGCGCGCGGCCGACAGCCTGGGCCTGCGCGTGGATCTGCGCGAACACGCCCCGTCCGGTACCAGTCATGCGCGCCTGCAGGCGCTGGCGGTGGACGGCCTGCAGCAGCCGACGCAGCAGGTGCGCCTGGTCTGGGCGGGCAACCACCGGCCACCGGATGTCCATGTGGTGGCCGCCCGCGGCGAACAGGGGCGCGATGGCGACGCCGCCGTGCTGAGGGCCGCGCAGCAGGTGCTGGCCAGTCTGCCCTGGCCGCCGTTCGAACTGGCCCTGCAGCAGGCCGATGGGCGCTGGCGCGTGGTCAGCAGCGCCTACAGCGATCTGGCTGCGTGGCGCAGGCAGGTACTGCTGGCCCTGCTCGGCGGCACCGTGCTGCTGGCACCGCTGGCCGCCTGGGCGGCGGTGCGGCTGGGCCGTCCGCTGCGTCGGCTGGCCGAGGCCAGCGCCACGCTGGACCTGCACGCGCAGACGCCGCTGCCCGACGATGGGCCGCGCGAAGTGCAGATGCTGGCCATCGCGCTGGATGCAGGGCGCACCCGCCTGCGCGAGCAGGCGCAGCAGATGACCCGCATGCTGGCCGCCGTGGCACACGACCTGCGCACGCCGCTGACCGGCCTGCGCCTGCGCGCGGACTTCGCACCGCCCGCACAGGCCGAACGCATGGTGGCCGACATCGAACGCATGAACGCCATGATCGAACAGGTGCTGGATTACGCCCGCGGCGAGTTGCAGCCATCGCAGCTGCAGCGGATGGACCTGGTGCCCCTGCTGGACGACTGCGTGCAGGCCGCGCGGCTGCGCGGTGTCGACCTGACGGCAGTGCTGCCCGCGATCCTGCCGTGCCGTGCCGACGCCCTGCTGCTGCGGCGCGCGCTGGACAACCTGATCGACAATGCCAGCCGCTATGCGGGCGCGGTGGAGCTGCGTGCCGCGCAGCGTGACGATGGGCTGCAATTGGACGTGATGGATCGCGGCCCTGGCATTCCCGCGGCAGATCGCGAGCGCTTGCTGCAGCCCTTCCAGCGCAGCGAAACCTCGCGCAGCCGCGCCACCGGCGGCACCGGCCTGGGCCTGGCCGTTGCGGCCAATGCCGCCCGCCACCACGGCGGTTCCCTGCAGCTGCTGGACCGCGAAGGCGGTGGCCTGATCGCCCGCCTGCACCTGCCCCGGTAGCGTCGACTGCTTCGTAGAGTCGAGCTTGCTCGACTGCTGTTTGCTTCAGTCGAGCAAGCTCGACTCTACCGCCAGGTCTTGCATCACCCGCTCTTTCATCAATATGATTAGCCGCCTAATCAAATGAGCGAATAGAGTGCTGGAAGCCAAACACATCGCGCTGATCGAAGAAGCCGCCCGCCGCGGCCACGCCAACCTGGCCCAGCTGCGCCTGTGCTTCCAGCTGCTCTCCGCATCGGCCGCGATCGACCGCGACTGCGCCACGCGGCTGGCCCCGCATGGGCTCAGCGAAGGACGCTTCATCGTGCTGTTCCTGCTGCACGGCGCCGGCGGCACGTTGCCGCCGCATGAACTGGCCGAACGCGCCGGGGTCAGCCGCGCCACCATCAGTGGTCTGTTGGACGGGTTGCAGCGCGAGGGGCTGCTGCAGCGACGCAACGACGCCGAAGACGGGCGCCGCCTGCAGATCGTGCTGACCGCGCGCGGCAAGCGCCTGGCCGAAGACCTGTTCAACCAGCACACGCAATGGATAGGCGGCCTGTTCGACGGCCTGGATGGCGCAGAGCAGGTGCAGCTTTCGCGGTTGCTGGCCAAGGTCTGGCAGCACACCGACAGCGGCCGTTCGTCCCAGCCATGAGCACGCTGATCAGCCCCACGCGGCAACGTGAGCTGGATACCGGCGCCGCGGCAAGTACGCACCTGGCCGAATGCCTTGTGGTGGATTTCGCAGTACTGCTGCGCGCCGTTGCGGATATTCCGGAACACGCGCTGCAGTGCATGCGCGATGCCGCCGGCAAGGGCATCACCCAGCGCATGGCGCTGGCCGCAGTGCTGCTGCGCGAAGCCGGGCAGGGCGCAGCCGCGCAATGGCAGTCGCGTCCCTCGGACACCGTGCGCGGCTGGGCCTGCTACCTGATTGGCAGTGATCACACGCTCACCTTGCCCGACAAGCTGCAGGCCATGCGTCCGCTGGCCGACGACCCGCACTTCGGCGTGCGCGAATGGGCATGGCTGGCCGTGCGTGCCGATCTGGTCACGGCCCCGTTGCAGGCGCTGCAGCTGTTGCTGCCCTGGACCCGGGAGGCCTCGCCCCACCTGCGCCGCTATGCCTGCGAAGCACTGCGCCCACGCGGGGTGTGGGCCACGCACATCGCCGTGTTCAAGCAACAGCCAGAGCAGGCGCTGCCGTTGCTGGAAGCACTGGCCAACGACCCCGAGCGCTACGTGCAGGACTCGGTAGGCAACTGGCTGAACGATGCCGGCAAGACCCAGCCGCACTGGCTGCGCGAACTGTGCGGCCGCTGGCAGCGCGAGCACACCAGCAGCGCCAATGCGTACATCCGCACCCGCGCCCAACGCTCGCTCACGAAGTTGTAGAGTCGAGCTTGCTCGACTGCTGTCCGCTTCTGCTCTTCGTAGAGTCGAGCTTGCTCGACTGCTGTCCGCCTCTGCTTTTCGTAGAGTCGAGCTTGCTCGACTGCTGTCCGCCTCTGCTCTTCGTAGAGTCGAGCTTGCTCGACTGCTGTCCGCCTCAGTCGAGCAAGCTCGACTCTACCCAGCCCCAACCCGCCAGGACCATCGCGGCACATGCGCATGTCATCGATTCCGGGTAAACATGGGTATTGCCCATGTCCACCCGCAGGGAAGTCGATCATGCAGAGCAAGCTCCAGGTCACGCTGTACGGAACCCTTGGCGACAGCCCGGCGTTGCAGTTGCCGGGCGTGGAGGGTCCGTCGGTGGCCATCCTGGAATCAACCCTGCGGCGGCTGGTGTCCGATCTCTACACCGCACGCTCGCTGCTCAATCCGGAACAACTGGATGAAGCCCGGTTGGAGCTGGACCGCGTGGTGGAGCGCTGGGTGGATATCCACGAAGGCCTGCTGCTGGACCTGGAAGTACACGGCAAGCGGTAGTGCCAGCACGGCTGAACCGCAGCCCCAGTTGCGAATGAAACAGTTGGCACCCGCCAAAACCCTGTGTTATCAATACATCCCATGAACGCAGCCCACGCCAACTTTTATTGGTATTACTTTCCGAAGCCCCCGGCGGAGGAAGGACTGCGCTCACCCTGAAGAAACCTTCAGACGCATTCCCGAAAGCCGCCAGCGAACCTGGCGGCTTTTTTCTTGTCGCCACGCTGCGGACCCCCACCTTCCGTAGAGACCCCCGCCATGCCCCCGCACACCGACGACCTGCGTATCCGCACCATCGAACCGCTCACACCGCCTGCCCAGCTGCTGGCGATGCTGCCCTGCGACGATGAAGCGTCCGACACCGTCAGCGCCTCGCGCGCGGCCCTGCACCAGATCCTGCACGGCCGCGACGACCGCCTGGCCGTGGTGGTGGGCCCGTGCTCGATCCACGACCCGCACGCCGCCATCGAATACGCCCAGCGCCTGAAGCCCCTGCGCGATGCGCTGGCTGGCGAACTGGAGATCGTCATGCGCGTGTACTTCGAAAAGCCGCGCACCACGGTGGGCTGGAAGGGCCTGATCAACGATCCGGACCTGGATGGCAGCTTCAAGATCGACAAGGGCCTGCGCATTGCCCGCGGCCTGCTGCGCGACATCAACAAGCTGGGCCTGCCGGCCGGCGTCGAGTTCCTCGATGTGATCTCGCCGCAGTACATCGCCGATCTGGTCGCCTGGGGCGCGATTGGCGCGCGCACCACCGAAAGCCAGGTGCACCGCGAACTGGCCTCGGGCCTTTCCTGCCCGGTCGGCTTCAAGAACGGCACCGACGGCAACGTCAAGATCGCGGCCGATGCAGTGGGCGCAGCGTCCAATCCGCACCACTTCCTGTCGGTCACCAAGCAGGGCGGCACGGCCATCGTGTCCACCACCGGCAACCCGGATTGCCATGTGATCCTGCGTGGCGGCAAGCAGCCGAACTACGATGCGGCCAGCGTGGGCGAGGCCTGCCAGGCGCTGGCCAAGGCCAAGCTGCCGACCCGTCTGATGATCGATGCCAGCCACGCCAACAGCCTGAAGAACCCGGACAACCAGCCGAAGGTGATCGAGGACATCGCCACCCAGCTGGAAGACGGCGAGCAGCGCATTGTCGGCGTGATGGTGGAAAGCCACCTGGTCGGCGGCCGCCAGGAACTGCTGGAAGGCCAGCCACTGGTCTACGGCCAGAGCATCACCGATGGCTGCATTGATTGGGACACCACCGTGCAGGTGCTGGAGCGCTTGGCCGCTGCCGTGCGCGCCCGCCGTGAAGTGAAGGTGTCCGAAGCCGCTTGAATGCGGCACGTGTGTGGATGGCGGCCAGCGCCTGCGGGGGTGCGGCCGCGATCAGGGTCGGTCGGAGTTGGAGACCGACCCGTCCGCACCGGCGATGCGCCTGGCGCTGCGTAAGTGCGACAGCGCCAGGTACATCGCCGGGGTGGTGATATTGCTCTTCTGTAGAGTCGAGCCATGCTCGACTGTCGTTGATCCATCGCGAAAGGCAGTCGAGCATGGCTCGACTCTACAAGGTCCCACGCGATGCAGTAGATCAACGCCATGCGTGGATGATTTGCCCGGCCGCGCTCACCGCCCGCCGCGGATCCTCGCCAACGCCAGATACATCGCCGGCGTCGTGTACAGCGTCAGCCACTGGCTGACCAGCAACCCGCCCACAATCGCGATGCCCAGCGGCTGCCGCAGTTCCCAGCCCTCGCCATTGGCCAGCATCAGCGGCAGCGTACCCAGCAGTGCCGCCAGTGAGGTCATCAGGATCGGCCGCAGGCGCAGTCGTGCCGCCTCCATCACCGCATCCTGCGCGCTCAGGCCACGTCGCTCGCCCGCAAGCGCGAAGTCCACCAGCAGGATCGTGTTCTTCATCACCACGCCCACCAGCAGGAACAAGCCCAGCAGCGCGATCAGGTTCAGTTCGTTGCCGAACAGCCACAGCGCCAGCAGCGCACCGATGCCGGCCGATGGCAGCGTGGACAGGATCACCAACGGTTGCAGGAAACTCTCGTACAGCACGCCCAGCACCAAGTAGACCGCCAGCGTGGCGCCCAGCACCAGCCACAACTGGCGCGAGCGCAGGCTGTCCAGACCGCCGGCTTCGCCCGACAGCTTGGCCTGCACCGAACGCGGCAGCATCAGCTGTGCCATGGCGGTGTTGATGGCCTGCGCGGCCTGTTCCAGGCCAACCCCCGGTGCCAGCGCGAACTCGATCCAGATCGAGGCGAACTGTTCGCTGTGGTAGATCCGGTCCGGCGCCATGCCGTAGCGCCAGCTGGCGATGCTGGAAAGTGGAATACGCTGGCCGTTGCCGTCGATCACCTGCAGGCGCGCCAGCGTGCTCGGGTCCTGGGTGTGCTTCGGGTCCAGTTCCATCACCACCCGGTACTGGTTCAGGCTGTCATACAGGGTGGCGACCTGGCGCTGGCTGAAGGAGTTGTTGAGCATGTTGGCCACGGTGCGCAGGTCCACGCCGTGGCGTGCGGCCGCTTCGCGGTCGATATCCAGCACCACCTGGCGCATGCCGGCTTCGCCCTGCGCTTCCACGTCCACCAGCTCGGGCAGGGCGCGCAGTGCTGCGGCTACCTTCGGTGCCCACTCGCGCAGCGGCGCCATGTCGGCCGACAGCAGCTGGAATTCGTACTGGCCGCTGCTGCCGCCACCTTCCAGGCGGATGTCCTGGTCCACCCACAAGTACAGGTTGCCACCGGGAAGCTGCGGCAGGCGCGCACGCAGGCGGTCGATCAGTTCCTGGCTGGACACCTTGCGCTCGGCCAGCGGCTTCATCTTGATCATGATGAAGGCGTTGTTGACCCCGTTGCTGCCGCCGATATAGCCGATGATGTCCTCGATGGCCGGGTCGGACAGCAGCAGCGTGCGGTAGGCATCGATCTTCGGCTGCATGGCCTGGAACGAAAGGCCGTCATCCCCGCGCGCGAAGCCGCGCAGCTGTGCGGTGTCCTGCTTGGGCACCATGCCCTTGGGCACCTGCTGGAACAGCCACGCATTGAGCGCGATGACCGCCACGAAGGCCAGCAGGGGCCAGCGCAGCTGCCGCAAGCTGGCCTGCAGGGTGCGCAGGTAGGCCGTGCGCACGCGTTCAAACAGCGCATTGCTGCCACGCTGCCAGCGCGAGGTGTGCTGCGCATCGTCCACGAACAGGCGCGCGCACAGCATCGGCACCAGGGTCAGGGCCACCACCACCGACACGCCCATCGCCGCCACCAAGGTGAGCGAGAATTCGCGGAACAGGCGTTCCACGAAGTCATCCAGGAACAGGATAGAGACGAATACCACGGCCAGCGCAAGGTTCATCGACAGCAGGGTGGCACCCACTTCCGAGGCGCCGCGCACGGCGGCCTGCCAGCGGTCGGCGCCCAGCTCGCGGTGGCGCGCGATGTTTTCCAGCACCACGATGGCATCGTCCACCACCAGCACCGCGGCCACGATCAGCGCCATCAGCGAAAGCGTGTTGAGCGAGAACCCCATCAGCGCAATCAGCGCCAGGGTACCGAACAGCACCACCGGAACGGCCACGCTGGGCACCAGCGCGGCACGCCAGTGGCCCAGGAAGGCCAGCACCACCAGCACCACCAGCACGATGGCCAGCACCAGGGTCAGCTCGGCTTCGTGCAGGGTGGCGCGGATCACCGGCGAGCGATCCATCACCAGGCGCATGTCCACACTGGTGGGCAGCAGTGCATGCAGTTGCGGCAGCTGCGCCTGGATGGCATCGACGGTGGCGATGATGTTGGCGCCGGGCTGTCGGCTGACGATCAGCAGCACGGCCGGGCGTTCATTGTGGAAACCGCTGGCGTAGCGGTCTTCCACCCCATCGGCAACCACCGCCACATCGCCCAGCCGCAGCGTGCGGTCATCGCTGACCTTCAGCGCCAGTTGCTGGTACTGCGCGGCCTGGCGCAGCTGCAGCGGCGCTTCCAGCTGCCACTGCTGGCGGTCATCGCCTACCGCGCCCAGCGGGCGCACGGCATTGGCACGGGCGATGGCCTGGGCCACGTCCTCCAGCGCCAGGCCGGCATGGTTCAGTGCGTTCGGGTCCAGCGATACGCGCACCGCGGGCAATGCGCTGCCGCCCACCTGCACTTCGCCCACGCCCGGTACCTGGGACAGTTTCTGCGCCAGCACGGTGGAGGCCAGGTCGTAGAGCTGGCCCGGCGGCAGCGTGTCCGAGGTCAGCGCCAGCGCCAGGATCGGCGCCTGCGACGGATTCACCTTGCGGTACTGCGGCATGCCCGGCATGCCACTGGGCAACTGCCCGCGCGCCAGGTTGATCGCCGCCTGCACCTCGCGCGCGGCTTCGTCGATATCGCGGCCGAGTACGAACTTCAGCTCCACCGAGGTCTGCCCCTGGGTGCTGGCCGAATCGATGCGCGAGATGCCGGGCAAGCTGCCCAGCGCACGTTCCAGTGGCGTGGCCACGGTGGCGGCCATCGATTCGGGCGAGGCGCCGGGCAGGCTGGCGCTCACTTCAATGGCCGGGTAATCCACCTGCGGCAGCGGCGCCACCGGCAGCAGCCGCAGCGCCAGCAGACCGGCCAGCACCAGCGCCACGGCCAGCAGGATCGTGGCCACCGGTCGTTGCACGCAGGCCTGGGCCAGGCGCGCGATGGGGCTCATGCGTGCGCCTCGGCAGCGCCGGCGGCGGCCGCCGAGCGACCGCGTTGCAGGCGGTCGAAGGCCAGGTAGATCACCGGCGTGGTGAACAGGGTCAGCACCTGGCTGACCAGCAGGCCGCCCACCATCACCCACCCCAGCGGCTGCCGCAGTTCCGAGCCCGAACCGGTGGCCAGCATCAGCGGTACCGCACCGAACAGTGCCGCCAAGGTGGTCATCAGGATCGGACGGAAACGCAGCAGCGCGGCCTGGTGGATCGCCTCGCGCGGGGTCATGCCACGCGTGCGCTGCGCGTCCAGTGCGAAGTCGATCATCATGATCGCGTTCTTCTTCACCAGGCCGATCAGCAGCACGATGCCGATGACGGCGATCAGGTCCAGGCTGCGGCCGCTCACCCACAGCGCGGCCAACGCACCGACCGTGGCCGAGGGCAGGGTGGACAGGATGGTGATCGGGTGCACGAAGCTCTCGTAGAGCACGCCCAGCACGATGTACATCACCACCACGGCGGCCAGGATCAGCCACAGCGTGGACGACAGTGAACTGCTGAACGCCGCCGCAGCGCCCTGCAGGCGCAGTTCGATGCTGGCCGGCAGCGCGATGGCCGCACGCGCGGCCTGCACCGCGGCAACGCCTTCGCCCAGCGACGCGCCCGGCGCCAGATTGAACGACAGCGTGGCCGCCGGGAACTGGCCCACGTGGTTGCGCAGCAGGGCGGCCGGCCCCAGTTCCACCCGAGCCACCGCCCCCAGCGGTACGGTCTGGCCGGCGCTGTTGCGCACGCGCAGTCCGCTGATCGCCTCAGGCCCGGGCTGTTGTGTCGGATCAGCCTCCAGCACCACGCGGTACTGGCTGGCCTGGGTGAAGATGGTGGAAATCTGCCGCTGCCCATAGGCGTCGTACAGCGCGTCGGCCACCGCTTCCACGCTTACGCCCAGGCGTGCGGCGGCATCGCGGTCGATGTTCACCCGTGCCTGCCGGCCCTGCATCTGCAGGTCGCTGGCCACATCGCGCAGCGCCGGCTGTTGGCGCAGGGCCTGCAGCAGCCGCGGCGTCCAGGTTTCCAGCGTCTGCTGTTCCGGCGTGGTCAGGGTGAACTGATACTGGGTGCGGCTGATGCGGTCTTCGATGCCCAGTTCCTGCACCGGTTTCAGGTACAGGGTGATGCCGGGAATCTTCGCCACGCGCTGCTGCAGGCGCGCCATCACCACCTCGGCGGCATCGCGGTCGCCGTGCGGCTTCAGTTCGATCAGCAGGCGGCCGGTGTTGAGCGTGGCATTGTTGCCGTCCACGCCGATGTAGGAAGACAGGCTGGCCACGGCTGGATCGGCCTCGATGGCTTCGGCCAGCGCCAGTTGCCGCTCGCGCATGGCCTGGAACGAGATCGCCTGCGGGGCCTCGCTGATGCCCTGCACCAGACCGGCGTCCTGCACCGGGAAGAAGCCCTTGGGCACGGCGAAGTACAGCGCCACGGTCAGCGCCAGCGTGGCCACGGTGGCCAGCAGCATCAGCGGCTGGCGCTGCAGCACCCAGTGCAACTGGCGGTCGTAGATGGCGATGATGCGGTCGAACACATCGCGCTTCGGCGGGGATGGGGTCGGAGCCCCACGGGGATCCGACCCCTTCGCATGTGGCTTGAGGAACCGCGCACACAGCATCGGGGTCAGCGTCAGCGACACCAGCAGCGAGATACCGATCGCCACCGCCAGCGTCACCGCGAACTCATGGAACAGCGCGCCCACCAGGTCGGCCATGAACAGCAGCGGGATCAGCACCGCGATCAGCGAAACAGTCAGCGAGACCAGGGTGAAGCCGATCTCGGCCGCGCCCTGCAGCGCGGCCTCGCGCGGGCTCTCGCCTTCTTCCAGGTGGCGGGCGATGTTCTCCAGCATCACGATGGCATCGTCCACCACGAAGCCGGTGGCGATGGTCAGCGCCATCAGCGTGAGGTTGTTGAGCGAGTAGCCGGCCAGCAGCATCACCGCGAAGGTACCGACCAGCGACAGCGGCACCGCTACGCTGGGAATGAGCGTGGCCGGCAGGTTGCGCAGGAACACCCAGGTGACCAGCACCACCAGGCCGACGGCCAGCACCAGTTCCTTCTGCACGCCGCGCACGGAGGCGCGGATCGATTCGGTGCGGTCGCTCAGCACCTTCATCTGCACACCCGCGGGCAGGGTCGCCTGCAACTGCGGCAGCATCGCGCGCACCTGTTCCACCACAGCGATCACATTGGCGCCGGGCTGGCGCTGCAGGTTCACCAGAACGGCCGGCCTGGTACCGCTCCACGCCGCCAGCTGCCGGTTCTCGGCGCCATCGCTGATGGTGGCCACGTCGCCCAGGCGCAGCGGTGCGCCTTCGCGCCAGGCCAGTACCAGTGCCCGGTACTCGTCCGCGTTGCGCATCTGGTCGTTGGCATCGAGCATCACCGCACGGATCGGGCCGTCGAAGCTGCCCTTGGGCAGGTTCACATTGGCGGCAGCAATGGCCGTGCGGATGTGGTCCATGCCCAGCCCATTGGCCGCCAGCGCGGCGGCATTGACCTGGATGCGTACGGCAGGCCGCTGGCCACCGGCCAGGCTGACCAGGCCCACGCCGGGCAACTGAGCCAGGCGCTGGGCGATGCGCGTATCCACCAGATCGTGCACCTGCGGCAGCGACAGGCCCTGCGAGGTCACCGCCAGGGTGATGATGGGCGTGTCGGCCGGGTTCACCTTGCGGTACACCGGCGGCACCGGCAGATCGTCCGGCAGGAAGCTGCCGGCGGCGTTGATGGCCGCCTGCACGTCCTGCTCGGCCACCCCCAGCGACACGTCCAGGCCGAACTGCAGGGTGATGACCGAGGCCCCGCCGGAGCTGGTGGACGACAGCTGTTTCAGGCCGGGAATCTGCCCGAGCTGGCGTTCCAGCGGCGCGGTGATGGTGCGCGTGGTCAGCTCCGGGCTGGCGCCCGGATACAGCGTGGTGATCTGGATGATCGGGTAGTCCACCTGCGGCAACGCGGCCACCGGCAGCAGCCGGTAGGCCAGCACGCCGGACAGCAGCAGGGCCACCATCAGCAGCGTGGTGGCGACCGGGCGCAGGATGAAGGGGCGCGACAGGTTCATGCGCCGGCCTTGGCCGCCTTCGCCTGCGCGGCGGGTTCGGCCACGATCTCCACCGCGGTGCCATCTTCCAGGCCGTCGATGCCTTCGATCACCACCTGGTCGCCGGCCTGCAGCCCCGAGCGCACCGCCACGCGGCCATCATCGGCCGGGCCCAGCACCACGGTGCGGCGTTGCGCCTTGTTGTTCTTGTCGACGATGTGCACGTAGTTGCCCTGGCTGCCGAACTGCACGGCGGCATCGGGAATCAGCAGCGCCGGGTGTTCGCCCAGCTGCAGGCGCACGTTGACGAACTGGTTCGGGAACAGGGCCTGGTCTGCGTTGTCGAACTGCGCGCGCAGCTTCAACGTGCCGGTGGCGGTGTCGATGCGGTTGTCCACGCTGGACAGCGCGCCGTGCGCCAGCTGCGTGCGTTCTTCGCGGTTCCAGGCTTCCACGGCCAGCGCCGGCTGTGCCTGTACCGCATCCAGCAGCGCCGGCAGTTCCGGTTCGGGCACGGTGAACAGCACGCTGATCGGCGCGGTCTGGGCCAGGGTGACCAGGCCTTCGGCATCGCTGGCCTGCACCAGATTGCCCACGTCCAGACGGCGCAGGCCCACGCGGCCGCTTACCGGGGCGATGATGCGGGTGTACTGCAGCTGCAGGCGCGCTTCGTCCACGGAGGCCTGGTCGCTGATGCGTCGGCCCTGCAGCTGGCGCACCTTGCTCTGCTGGTCGCTCAGTTCCTGTGCCGAGACGAAGTGCTGGCGCTGCAGTTCGCGGTAGCGCTGCAACTGGCGTTCGGCGTTTTCCAGTTCCGCCAGGTTCTGCTGCTGGGTGCCCTGTGCCTGCGCCAGCTTCACTTCGTACGGGCGCGGGTCGATCTGCGCCAGCAGATCGCCGGCCTTCACCTGCTGGCCTTCCTGGAAGTGCAGGCGCATCAGCTCGCCGTCCACGCGGCTGCGCACCACCACGCTGTGCAGCGGGGTGACCGTGCCCACCGCTTTCAGGCGCAGTACCAGCGGTTCGGCGCTGGCCCGCGCCACGCGCACCGGTACCGTCTTGCCGGGGCTGCTGGCGGCCACACCTGCGTCGGCCTGCGGCCAGGCCCACCAGGCCAGCACGGCGGCGGCCACGAGCAGGGCGGCGATCAGCCACGCGCGACGGAAACGGGGTGGGGTGCTACGGGACGGATCGACAGCGGACATGGGCATCCTGCGCCCTGCGCGCGCGCAGGAACATGTACGCCCGCTCGCGCATCGTGCGCCGCGGGCAGCGGGGGAGGGGAGTTGTCTGGCGGGGCCGCAGCGCGGCGTGGCTGGATGCCGTCGCGCGTGCGACGGGGCGCCCATGGTAGCCAATCAGCCTGCCGATTGCCGCATGACCAAGGTCATGCCGTGGGCGTGCGGGTGTGCGCCGCTTGCGGTGCTGCCTGGCTAGGCCTGGATGCGTGCGGTGTGCGTCGCCGATTGGCGTGGCCTGGTTTCGTGCGGCGTTCGGGGCTGCTTGACGTGGCCTGGATTCGTAGAGTCGAGCTTGCTCGACTGCTTTTGCCGGGAGCAGTCGAGCAAGCTCGACTCTACGAAGCACGGCAGTCGAGCAAGCTCGACTCTACAAACGGCTCAATGCATTTCGTCGTGGTACACGAACTTGGGCATTTCCCAGCGGTAATGAATCGCCAGCAGGCGCACCGCGAAGCCACCGCCCAGGCAGCACAGGATCGCCGTAGCATCGGCCACGCCCCAGTGCAGCAACAGCAGATACACCGCACCGGTCAGCAGCGAGATGATCGCGTACAGCTCCTTCTGGAAGATCAGCGGCACTTCGTTGCAGAGGATGTCGCGCAGCACGCCACCGAAGGCGCCGGTCAGCATGCCGGCAATCAGCACGATCGGCGTCGCGTGGCCGGCCTCGCGCGCGATGGAGCAACCAATCAGGGTGAAGGCGATCAGACCCAGGCCATCAAGCACCAGGAAGGTGCGGCGGAAGTGGTGCATCCAGCGCGCCACCCAGGTGGCGATCAGCGCCGCACACACGGTGAAGGCCAGGTACTCCGGATGCTTCACCCAGCCCAGCGGGTAATGCCCCAGCAGGATGTCGCGCAGCGAACCGCCGCCGAGGGCAGTCACACAGGCAATCATGACCACGCCGAACAGATCCATACGGCGGCGGCCCGCAGACAGGGCGCCGGTCATGGCTTCGGCGGAAATGGCGATCAGGTAGATGATGGACAGCAGCATGGGTCAGGCTCCGGGCGCGGTGGGGCCGGCCATGCGCATACACCGCCACTGCCTGCGCAATGACGGAATGACGATGACCGGTGCCGCTCCCGCTGTCCTTTTGCCTGAGAGTTCAGCGGGATGAACCGCGTGCCCCTTCGGCGGATCGCGGCGGGCGTGCCCGGCGACCTCTCTCCAGCTCGGCGTGTCGAATGCATGGTTGGTGGTATTCCAGCCCACCGGCCTGAGCGATCATGGGAGCCTGCGCCTTCGGCGGGCGCCAGCGTGGCGCCTCTCTCCTGCATTCGGGCGCCAGTATATCCGCTGCAGTGCAGCACGGCATAATCGGCGGCATGGCCCCGTCCCCCCGCCCGTGGTTCCTGTACCTGCTTGAATGCCGCGACGGCAGTTACTACGCCGGCATCAGCACCGACGTGGCGGCCCGTTTTGCCGCCCACCAGGCCGGCAAGGGTGCGCGCTATACCCGGGCGCGTCCGCCGCTGCAGATCCTGGCCGTGCGCGAGTACCCCGACCGCGCGGCCGCCTCGCGCGCCGAATGGCAGCTCAAGCAGCAGCCGCGCGAACGCAAGCTGGCCTGGCTGCAGGCTGCGATCCAGTAGATCCAGGCCATGCGTGGATGGGCGCCCCCCAACCATGCCACCATCGCCACACGCCCAGCGCTGGAGACACCCATGTCCACCGTTGCCCTGTTGTTCGCTGTCGCTGCAGCCACCAGCCCCACCGCCGACCCCGCCACCCTCGCGGCCATCGAAGCGACCTGCCATGACTACGTGGACGGGCAACTGGAGGGCGACCCGCAGCGTGTCGCCCGCGCGCTGCATCCGGACCTGGCCAAGCGCGCCGTGCTGGGCGATACGCCCGACGAACGCCTGAGCCTGCGCCGGATGTCCAAGGAAGAACTGGTTTCGCTGACCCGGCAGGGCGCACTGAAGACGCCGAAGGAGCAGTGGGACCGCCGCTGCGCGGTGCTCGATGTGACCGGCAATGCGGCCGCGGTGCGGTTGGAAACCCCGTGGTTCGTCGACTACTTCCACATGGGCCGTTTCGACCAGCGCTGGGTCATCGTCAACGCGCTGTGGTATCCCAAGCCGAAGGCGGAGTAGATCCACGCCATGCGTGGATGGGGTCAGAGCCCTTTCCTGCGGAAAGGGATCCGACCCCGCTTTCCCGCTCGCTATTTGGGGCGCCGGTCGTCCTGGTCGTCACCGAAGATGATGCGCGCGCTGCGCTGGTAGCTCCAATACGCCACGGCCCAGTTCAACAGCACCACGATGCGGTTGCGGAAGCCGATCAGGAAGAACACGTGCGCGGCCAGCCAGAACCACCAGGCCAGGATGCCTGACAGCTGCAGCTTGCCCAGGTGCACGATCGCGGCCATGCGGCCGATGGTGGCCAGGTTGCCGTAGTCGGCGTACTTGAACGCTCCCGGCTCGGTCTTGCCGTGCAGGCGCGCGCGGATGGTTTCGGCCACGTGCTTGCCCATCTGCTTGGCGGCCGGTGCCACGCCGGGCACGGGGCGGCCATCGGCCTGGCTGACGGCGGCCAGATCGCCGGCCACGAACAGCTCGGGGTGGCCGGGCAGGGTCAGGTCCGGCTGCACCTGCACCCGGCCGGCGCGGTCCAGCGGTACGTCCAGGGTCTTTGCCAGCGGTGAGGCGGCCACGCCAGCGGCCCACACCACCGTGCGCGCAGGCACGAACTGGTCGCCCAGCTTGAACCCCTGGCTGTCGATATCACTGACCGGGGTGCCGGTCAGTACTTCCACGCCCAGCTTTTCCAGCTGCCGGCGTGCCTTCAGCGAAAGCACTTCCGGGAACGAGGACAGCACGCGCGGGCCGGCTTCCACCAGCCGCACCTTGGCGCTGGCCGGGTCGATATGGCGGAACTCGTTGCGCAGGGTGTGGCGGGCAATCTCGGCCAGCGTACCGGCCAGTTCCACACCGGTGGGCCCCCCCCCCACCACGGCGAAGCTCAGCCAGGCAGCCTTTTTTTCAGGGTCCGGTTCGGCTTCGGCACGCTCGAACGCCAGCAGCAGCTTGCGGCGCAGGGCGATTGCATCGTCCAGCGTCTTCAGGCCCGGCGCATCGGCGGCCCACTGGTCGTTGCCGAAGTAGGCATGGGTGGCGCCGGTGGCCAGCAACAGGCTGTCATAGCCCAGTGTGCTGCCGTCGGCCAGGGTGATCTGACGGGCCTGTTTTTCGATGCCCACCACTTCGCCCAGGCGCACTTCCACGTTGCGCTGGTGGCCCAGGATATGCCGCAGCGGCGCGGCGATATCGGGTGCGGACAGGCCCGCGGTGGCGACCTGGTACAGCAGGGGTTGGAACAGGTGGTGGTTGCGGCGGTCGACCAGGGTGATCCTGATCCGTTCGCGCGCCAGGGCACGGGTGGCCCAGAGGCCCGCGAAACCGCCGCCGATGATGACCAGGTGGGGGACTGGTTCGCGGCTCATCGACGTACTCCGGAGGGGGATGGATGTCGCCCGGCATCATCGCACGTCACATGCCCGCCCAACGGGATCGGCGATACTCGGTTCAGGCCGCAGCCCCTTCGCCGAGGAACCCATGTCCGAACCGGAAAAGCGCATTGCCCTGCTGATCGACGCCGACAACGCGCCAGCATCGAAGATTGATGAAGTGCTGGCCGAAGTGGCCCGCCATGGCGTGGCCAACGTGCGCCGCGCCTACGGCAACTGGAAGAGCCCGCGCTTGAAGGGCTGGGAGGCGGTGCTGCACGAGTACGCCATCCGCCCCATCCAGCAGTTCGCCTACAGCAAGGGCAAGAACGCCTCGGACATGGCCATGGTGATCGATGCCATGGACCTGCTGTACGCACGCAACCTGGACGGCTTCGCCATCGTGTCCAGCGATGCCGACTTCACCCCCATGGTCATGCGCCTGCTGACCGACGGGGTGAAGGTCTATGGCTTCGGCGAAAAGAAGACGCCCGAGCCCTTCGTCAACGCCTGTTCCAAGTTCACCTATCTGGAAGCCCTGGGCCAGGCGCATGCCAGCGTGCCCGATGCCGACGCGCCCGACGTGGAGCGGGCCGCCAGCGATCAGGCCGCCAGCGATGAAGCCCGCCCGCGCAAGAGCGGCGCCGAAATGCGCAGTGATACCCGCCTGGTGAAGATGCTGCGCCGCGCGGTGTCGTCGGCCGAAGGCGAAGATGGTTGGTCGCACCTGGGGCCGGTGGGCAGCCAGATCGGCAACCAGGCTTCGTTCGACCCGCGCAACTATGGTTATGGAAAGCTCAGCGATCTGCTGGCGGCGATCGGTCTGTTCGAGCTGAAGAAAGACGGAAAATCGTCCTATGTGCGCGCGTTGCCGAAGAAGAACCGGTAGCGCAGCACGGCGCGTTTGATCGGCGTATCGTAGCGGCTCCGCGCCAGCGTGGCGCACCCCTGCAGGCAAGGAACAAACGCATGTTGAAGATCTGGGGCCGCCGCAATTCCAGCAACGTCCGCAAGGTGCTGTGGTGTGCCGAGGAAATCGGGCTGCCGTATGAATCCATCGAAGTGGGCGGCAGCCACGGCGGCACGCAGTCGGCCGAATACCTGGCAATGAACCCCAACAGCCTGGTGCCCGTGATCGAAGACCACGGCCTGCCGCTGTGGGAATCGAACACCATCGTGCGCTACCTGAGCGCGCGCTACGCGCTGGGCACGCTGTATGCCGAAGACGCGATGGAACGGGCCCAGGCCGAGAAGTGGATGGACTGGAGCACCTCGCGCATGGCGCCGCTGTACTCCGAACTGATCTGGGGCATCATGCGCACCGCCCCGGCCGACCGCGACGAAGCACGCATCAATGCGGCCATCGTCCGTGCCGGCGAGTACCTCGCCATGGCCGATGCCACCTTGGCCAAGCAGCCGTGGCTGTCCGGCGACCGCTTCGCGATGGGCGACATCCCGCTGGGATCGCTGGTCTATGCCTGGTTCGAACTGCCGATCCAGCGCCCGGACCTGCCGCACGTGGCGCAGTGGTACGCGCGACTGCGCGAGCGCCCGGCGTACCAGCGCGGCGTGATGTCGCCGCTGACCTGAGCGCGCGTTGCCCGGGGTCGGATCCCACCCGACGGTTGAGCTCCGACCCCCGCTGCGCGCGGGGGTAGAGTCGAGCTTGCTCGACTGCGCTTGGCGCTGGATCAACAGCAGTCGAGCGTGGCTCGACTCTACAGAAGAGCGGCATCCACGCGCGGCGTGGATCTACTGCGGTGCTACGTACAGTCGAGCAAGCTCGACTCTACCAACGGCGGTAAGCGCGATGATTGGGCTCCGACCCTACACCGGCGGGCACCGCGGTAGCGCCGGGCCATGCCCGGCGGAGGCACCCCGCACCGCTCAATACAGATCCGTCGGGTCCACATCCAGCGACCAGCGCACCTTGCGTGCCTCCGGCAGCGCGTACAGTTGCGGCACCAGCTGCGCCAGTACCCCATGCAGGGGCGGCCGCTGCGGCGCCGACAACAGCAACTGCGTGCGCTGGTAACCGGCACGGCGCGGCATCGGCGCCGGCATCGGCCCGTACGCTTCCACCACGTTCTGTTCGCCCAGCAGGTGCCGCGCGGCCAGCAGGAAGGCGTTGGCATGTTCGACCTGCTGCGCCTCGGCACGCATCAGTGCCAGGTGCGCGAAGGGCGGGAAGCCGGCGGCCTGGCGCTGGTTCAGTTCGGCCTGCGCGAAGGGGTGGTAGCCACCGTTCACCAGGGTTTCCAGCAGCGGATGGCCCGGGTGATGCGTCTGCAGCCAGACCTCGCCGGGATCGCGCGCGCGTCCGGCACGGCCGGCCACCTGGATCAACTGCTGGGCCAGCTTCTCGCTGGCGCGGAAGTCGGCGGAGAACAGCCCTTCGTCGATGCCCACCACCACCACCAGGGTCAGCTTGGGCAGGTCGTGGCCCTTGGCAAGGATCTGCGTGCCGACCAGGATGCCAGGCTGGTCCCCCAGTTTCGCCAACTGTTGTTCCAGCGCATCGCGGCGTGCGGTGGTGCCGCGGTCGATGCGCACCACGGGGTAGTCGGCGAAGGCGCTCACCAGATGTTCTTCCAGCCGCTCGGTACCAATACCCTGCGGCTGCAGGGCCAGGCTGGCACAGGCCGGGCAGGCCAGCGGCGCCGGCTGGCGTGCGCCGCAGTGGTGGCACTGCAGGCGGCGCCCGCCGCCATGTACGGTCATCGGCGCATCGCAGCGTTGGCACGGCGCGGTCCAGCCGCAGTCGTGGCACAGCAGCACCGGCGCGTAGCCGCGGCGGTTCTTGAACACCAGCACCTGCTGGCCGCGCTGCAGGTGTTCGCCGATGCCGGCCAGCACTTCGTCGCTCAAGCCATCGCGCAGCGGCCGCTTGCGCACATCCAGGATGCGCACGCGCGGTGGCCGTGCATCGCCGGCACGCTGCTTCAGGCGCAGGTGCGCGTAGCGGCCGGCGTAGGTGTTGTGCAGGGTTTCCAGTGACGGTGTGGCGCTGCCCAGCAGCACGGGAATGCCCAGGGCCTTGGCCCGCACCAGGGCGAAGTCGCGCGCGTGGTAGCGGATGCCGTCCTGCTGCTTGTAGCTGCCGTCGTGTTCCTCGTCCACGATCAACAGACCGGCCTGCGGCAGCGGCGTGAACACGGCCGAACGGGTGCCGACGATCACCCGTGCTTCGCCGCGCGATGCAGCCGCCCACACGCGTGCGCGTTCGTTGTCGTTCAGCCCCGAATGCAGCGCATGCACCGGAATGCCCAGGCGGCCACGGAAGCGCGCCAGGGTCTGCGGGGTCAGGCCGATTTCCGGCACCAGCACCAGCGCCTGCCGGCCCTGCGCCAGGCAATGGATGATGGCCTGCAGGTAAACCTCGGTCTTGCCGCTGCCGGTCACCCCATCCAGCAGGAACGGCTGGAAGCCATCGGCTGCGGTGATCGCAGCCACGGCCTCGGCCTGGTCGGGGTTCAATGTCGGGCCGGGCAACGGGTGCGCGTGGCGCGGGGCCACGGCCAGCGCTACCCGCTCGGCCAGGCCGCGCTTGGCCAGGCTGCGGGCCGCCGTGCGCCAATCCGGCATGCGGGCGCCCAGCACGTCTTCGTCCACCACGGCCTCGGCCAGGTGTTCGGCCAGCTGCCGCGGCCGGCTGCCGGCGCGAAGTTTGTCGCGCTGGGTGCGGCCGTCGTCGGTCAGCTGCCAGCCCCAGTGATGGGTGTCGGGCAGTGGCTCGCCGTGCCGCAGCGGGCCGGGCAGGGCGGTGCTGACCACTTCGCCCAAGGGCGCGTGGGTGTAGCGGGCCAGCCATTGCAGGCTGTGCCACAGCTCGCCCTGCAGCAGCGGTTCCGGGTCCACCCAGGCCAGCGCCTGGCGCAGCCCCTGCGTGTCCTCTGTCTGGCCCAGGCCAGCCACCATGCCCACCAGTTCACGGTTGCCGAAGGGCACCTTCAGCCGGCAGCCCCGCGCATCGGCTGGCGCCTGGCCGTCAGGGGCCAGGTAGTCGAACAGGCGGGGCAGGGGAACGGGCAGCGCGACCTGCAGGGTCGGAATCAGTGCGGGCATGGACGCAGTTTAACGGCCCATGCGCGCCCGAATGGCAGGTTGCCGCGCTGCCGCGACGCGTCGTGGCATTCATAAATGTCACCTAAATGCAGGCGGCTATTAGAGATTCAGTCTTATCCACATCTTCTGTGGATAAGTTTGTGCGTTACCCGTCGACGATGACCCGGGAAGCCGATGGCGACGGCCTCACGGTTGCGTTGGTCAAAAAATAGCCACATAAAAAATTTCTTGAATATCAACAACATCGGTGTGAAACATTGCTGAAACACGCTGAATTCACGCCTCCATGCCGGTCGTCCCAAGTCAGGTCTTGATGCTGTGCACAACCTGCAGCACGAAGTGCCCATGGGCGCAAGCCCTGCCGGCGGCCAAGGGCCTGCCGCTATCATGCCGGCAGACCTTTGGAGTAACCGATGACGGCTGTGCCCGCCCCTGTTTCCTCGACCGCGGCCGGCGCGCTGTCGGCGTTCCTGCGTGGCGTCGAGCGCCGCGCGCTGGTGGTTGCCGAGCTGCAGTGCGGCGACCCCGCCCGTGCCGAGCAGACCCTGGTGGCGGTCATGCGTGCCTTCGCCGCCGTGGCCAGCGACCTGCCCATGGCACAGTGGCCCACCCGCTTCTGGACCCTGCTGGGCCAGCGCCAGGCCCTGCGTGAGCCGTCCGCCGGGCAGTGGCCGCCGTCGCTGGCCGCACTGGGCGACATGGCCCCCGTGCCGCGCCTGGCCCTGCTGCTGCGGGTGGGCGGCAGCCTGGACGAAGGCATTGCTACGCGGGTGCTGGACACCGACGAGAACGGCTACCAGCAGCTGCTGGCCGCGGCCTGCCCCCGCGATGCCAACGGCCAGCCCGATGCCGCCGCCTGGCGCGGCCTGGCCGAGCAGGTGCAGCTGCGCATCCGCGACCTGCCGGCCAAGCGCCTGCAGCAGTTGCAGCAGCCGGCTGCACCGGGCAGCAGCACGCAGAGCCCGACCCCCGGCTGGCGCGCGCCCGAACGCGACGACCGCACGCCGGCGGCCGGCAAGCGCCGCCGCCCGAATGCGCGCCCGCGCTGGCGCGGCCCGCTGATCCTGCTGGCCACCGTTGCCGTGCTGTTGGCGGCCGCGCTGGGCTGGAGGCACTGGCAGGGCCTGCGCACGGCCAGCGATGCCCCGCTGCCGGAAGGCGTGGTGGGCGAGGCGGGCCCGGTAACGGTGGAATCGCTGCCGCCGTCCGACGTGCAGGGATCGGCTGCGGTCGACAGCCACGCCGCCGAAGATGCCGCGATGCTGGCCGACCGTGACTACCCGCTGGTGGCCGACGCCGATCTGTATGCCTGGAGTGCCGCCGGTGGTCCGCTGCCGGTGGATGAATCCGAACCCAAACCGACCCACCCCGAGCCGGTGGGTGCCGCGCTGGAAACCTCTGCTGCCGATGAATAAGTTCCTGCTGGCCGGCCTGCTGCTGGCCCTGCCGCTGTGCGCCGCCGCCGCGCCGAATGCCCTGAACCTGCCGCCACCCACGGCGGTGCCGGCCAGCGCGGTCGATGCTGCATCGCCGGCCGGCTTCGCCCATCTGGATGTGGCCGCCCAGCGCCAACGCCGGGCCGATTACGCGGCCTGGCGCGCGCTGCCGGAAGGTGAGCGTGAGCGCATCCGCGTGGCCGCTTCGCGCTTTGCCGCCCTGCCGGCCGCCCAGCAACAGCAGCTGCGCGAACAGTTCCAGGCGCAGGACCAGGCCTTCCGCGAGGGCTGGCGGCTGGGCCCGCAGCTGGGCCAGCAGTTCCCCAAGCTGCACGGCCTGTTCGGCTTCGTGCCGCCGGACCAGCGCGAAGCTGCGCTGGCCGTGCTGCGCGAGCTCAGCCCTGCACAATTGTCGCAATTGACCTTGGTGGCGCAGCGCACGCCGCCGCAGGAACGCGATGCGGTGCGCAGCGCGTTCCTGGCCCTGCCGGCGGCCGAGCGTGACGGTTGGCTGAAGCGCCAGGCCGGGCAGTAGCGTCGGGGGATTCGCCTCGGAATCGGCGGGGATCTGATGGGGAATGGGCGGGGGTTTTCGCGCGGCCCGAATGAAGAGCAGTCGACCAACGGTCGACTCTACCCCGTCGCCCGTACCCAGCCGACGTTCGCGCCCATGCCAGGCCGTTTGGCCGTAAGATGGCGGCCCGCAACCCGGTGCCTGTGCCCTTCGCGCGCAACCGTAGTTGGCGTTCTGTACTTCCATGTCTACCGCAACCTCCACGCCGCGCTTCAGCAAGGAAGTCGGCGCGACCGGTCTGCTTGCCCTGCCGTTGGTGCTGGGCCATGTCTCCACCGGCCTGATCTCCTTCGTCGACAACGTCATTGCCGGCCACCACGCCACCGCCACGCTGGCGGCGGTCACCATCGGCACCGCGCTGCTGTGGCTGCCCATGCTGATTCCGATCGGCACCCTGATCTCGCTCACCGCCTCGGTGTCGCAGCTGCACGGCGCCGGCCGCGAGCGCGAGATCGGCCCGCTGTTCCGCCAGGCCCTGTGGCTGGCGCTGGGCCTGGGGCTGATCATGTTCGCCTTCCTGACCCTGGTGCCGCCGCTGCTGCCGGCCTTCGGCATCGCCCCGGACATCGTGCCGGGGGCCACCGCCTTCCTGCATGCGGTGCGCTGGGGCGGGCCGGCGCTCACTCTGTATTTCTGCATGCGCTATCTCAGCGAGGGCATGCACTGGACCCTGCCGACCATGCTGCTCGGCTTCGGTGGCCTGCTGGTGCTGGCGCCGATGGGCTACGTGCTGGCCAACGGCAAGCTGGGCTTCCCGGAAATGGGCGCCGAAGGGCTGGGCATCGCCTCGGCGGTGATGATGTGGCTGCAGGCCATCGCCTTCGCCACCTACCTGTGGTTCACCAAGCGCTTCGCCCACCTGCAGCTGTTCTCGCACTTCGAAGGCCCGCGCCCGGCGGCGATCTGGGACCTGCTGCGCACCGGACTGCCGATCGGCATCACCGTGCTGATGGAAGGCGGTCTGTTCATCGTCACTGCCCTGCTGATCGGTCGCCTGGGCGCCAACGAGGCGGCCGCGCACCAGATCGCGATCAACGTGGCGCAGCTGTGCTTCATGATCCCGATGGGCGTGGCCGAAGCGACCACCGTGCGTGTCGGCCATGCGGTCGGCCGTGGCGATGGCTTCGGCGTGCGCCGCGCGGCCTGGGCGGGCTACGCCATCATCATGGGTACCCAGACCCTGTCGGCGGCGGTGCTGCTGTTCGGCCACGATGCCATCGTCGGGGTCTATACCAACGATCTGGCCGTGGCCGGGCTGGCATCCACCCTGCTGCTGTACGCGGCTACGTTCCAGTTCCCCGATGGCATCCAGGTGCTGTCGGCCGGTGCGCTGCGTGGCCTGAAGGACACCCGCGTGCCGATGTTCATCGCCATGTTCGCGTACTGGGGCCTGGGCATGCCGCTCGGCGCCGGGCTCGGCCTGGGCCTGGGCATGGGCCCGCAGGGCATGTGGATCGGCCTGATCGTCGGCCTGACCGCCGCGGCCATCCTGATGGGCTGGCGGCTGCGCCGCAGCAGCTTGCGCATTGGCCAGTCGGCCCTGGAATGATCCTCGCGCCCGTCACCGCAGACCGTGACGGGCGATCCCCTGACTTGTGTCCGATGCCGCCTCACACGGCACCGGCTATGCTGCTACCACGGCAAGAAGCCATCCGGAGCGCTCCATGAACCAAACCGTGCCCCCGCTGCCCCCGGCACGTCGCAACCCCGTCGCCAGTTTCTTCATCGGGCTGTGGGACGTGATGAATTTCACCCGCCGGCTGATCCTGAACCTGGTGTTCTTCGGCCTGTTGCTGCTGTTCGTGGTGATGTTCATCGTCGCCGCCGGCATGGGCGCCGGTGCCAGCAAATCGCTGCAGGACCGCACCACTCTGGTGATCGCGCCGGAAGGTCGGCTGGTCGAGCAGTTCAGCGCCGATCCGGTCAGCCGCGCGCTGGCCAAGGCCGTGGGCGACAACAGCGCCGAGGAAGTGCAGCTGCGCGATCTGATCCGGGCCATTGAAGCGGCCAAGGACGACAAGAAGATCGAACGCGTGGTGCTGGAACTGGACAAGCTGCAGCCGTCCGGCTTCGCCTCGCTGCGTGAAGTGGCCGCCGCGCTGCAGGACCTGCGCGCGTCGGGCAAGCAGGTGGTGGCCTTCAGCCAGAGCATGGGGCAGTCGCAGTACCTGCTGGCCGCGCAGGCCGACGAGGTCTACCTGGACCCGATGGGTTCGGTCGTGCTGGAGGGCCTGGGCCGCTACCGCCAGTATTTCCGCACCGGCCTGCAGGACAAGCTGGGCGTGGACGTGCACCTGTTCAAGGTGGGCGAATACAAGTCGGCCGCCGAACCCTACGTGCTGGATGCCGCATCGCCGGCGTCCAAGGAAGCTGATCTGTTCTGGATGAACGATGTCTGGCAGCGCTACCTGGGCGACATCGCCAAGGCACGCCGCCTGGACCCGGCGCAGCTGGCCGCCGGCATCGATACCCTGCCTGAAGGCGTGGCCGCTGCCGGTGGCGACCTGGCCAAGTTCGCCCTGCAGCAGAAGCTGGTGACCGCGCTGAAGACCCGCGAAGAATTCGAGGATCTGATGATCGACCGCGGCGTGGCCGATGAAGATGCCGACGGTGGCTTCCGCAGCATCGACTTCGGCGGCTACCTGACCCAGCTCGATGCGCGCCGCAACCCGGTGGACAGCCGTCCGCAGGTGGCCGTGGTGGTGGCCTCGGGCGAGATCAGCGGCGGCGACCTGCCGGCCGGCCGCATCGGTGGCGAATCGACCTCGGCGCTGCTGCGCGCCGCGCGCGACGACGAACACGTGAAGGCCGTGGTGCTGCGCGTGGATTCGCCCGGCGGTGAAGTGTTCGCCTCCGAGCAGATCCGCCGCGAAGTGGTGGCCCTGCAGGCCGCCGGCAAGCCGGTGGTGGTGTCGATGGGCGACCTGGCGGCGTCCGGTGGTTACTGGATAAGCATGAATGCCGACCGCATCTACGCCGACCCGTCCACCATTACCGGGTCGATCGGCATCTTCGGCATGATTCCGAACTTCAGCCGCGCGCTGGACAAGATCGGCGTGCACACCGATGGCGTGGGCACCACGCGCTTCGCCGGCGCGTTCGATGTCACCCGCGAAATGGACCCGGCGGTGGGCCAGGTGATCCAGTCGGTCATCAACAAGGGCTATGCCGATTTCACCGGCCGTGTGGCCGAAGCGCGCAAGAAGCCGGTGGAAGCCATCGATGAAGTGGCCCGTGGCCGCGTGTGGAGCGGTGCCCAGGCCAAGGAGCGCGGTCTGGTCGATGCGTTCGGTGGCCTGAAGGATGCGGTGGCCGATGCCGCCGGCCGCGCCAAGCTCGGCAACGCCGACAAGTACCGCGTGCGCTACATCGAAAAGGCCGCCACGCCGTTCGCGCAGTTCGTCAGCGGTTTCGCTGGCAGCCGCGCCGGCACCTGGATGCTGTCCGATTCGGGCATGGCGCGCATGATGCTGGCACGCACGATGCCGGAAGTGGACACGCAGCTGCGCTTCGTCGAAAACGCCGCCCGCGAGAAGGGCAACGGCGCCCCGGTGAAGGCACTGGCGTACTGCTTCTGCGGATTCTAAGCAGACCGGGGTCAGATCCCTTTGCGCAGAAAAGGGCTCTGACCCCACCCATTACCGCGTCGCGTCAGCCTCGGCCTGGCGCTCGCGTTCGGCGCCCTCGTCTACCGTCTGCTGCACGCCCTTGGCGCGGTCCAGCGGCTGGTTGATCGCCTTGGCCAGCGCCTGCGGCTCCGGCGGCTTTTCAGGGTTGGGTGGGGCAGGGCGCTGGCAACCGGCCAGCAGCGCAGCCGACAGGCACAGTGGAATCAGCAGACGCATCGCGGCTCTCCAGGGTAGGCGATGGCGCAGTGTCGCATCGTCGGCAGGCGCGTGCTGTGACGCGTATCCTTTGCGCATCGAAATACAGCGGCTGCGGCCCGGAGGACACATGACCCAGCAACGATGGCGCCTGGACGGGCAGACCGCGCTCATCACCGGCGCCAGCGCCGGTATCGGCCTGGCCATCGCCCATGAACTGGCCGGTTTCGGCGCCGACCTGATGATCGTGGGCCGCGACATCGACATGCTGGAAACCGCCCGCGACGAACTGCTGGATGTGTACCCGCAGATGCAGGTGCATGCGCTGGCGGCCGATGTGTCCGACGACGAAGACCGCCGGCAGATCCTGGACTGGGTGGAAGACCACAGCGACGGCCTGCACATCCTGGTGAACAACGCCGGCGGCAACATCACCAAGGCGGCCACCGAGTATTCCGAAGACGAGTGGCGCGGCATCTTCGAAACCAACCTGTTTTCCGCGTTCGAGCTTTCGCGCTATGCGCACCCGCTGCTGGCGCGGCATGCGGCGTCGTCCATCGTCAACGTCGGCAGTGTTTCCGGCCTGACCCACGTGCGCAGTGGCGTGGTCTATGGCATGACCAAGGCGGCCATGCACCAGATGACCCGCAACCTGGCGGTGGAGTGGGCCGAAGACGGTATCCGGGTGAACGCGGTGGCGCCGTGGTACATCCGCACGCGCCGCACGTCCGGGCCACTGTCCGACCCCGATTACTACGAAGAAGTGATCGCGCGCACGCCCATGGGCCGCATTGGCGAACCGGAAGAAGTGGCCGCCGCAGTGGGCTTCCTGTGCCTGCCGGCATCGAGCTATGTCACCGGCGAATGCATCGCCGTGGACGGCGGCTTCCTGCGCTACGGGTTCTGATGGATTCGCCGGGGTCGGATCCCTTTCCAACGGAAAGGGCTCTGACCCCCGGTAGCGCCGGGCCATGCCCGGCGGATGTTCACTCAGGCACGGCGCAATCACTCGCCACCAGCACTGCCTGCAGCCGCTCGCGTTCGCTCCGTGCGGCATCGCGGTTGTCCGGCGTGGCGAAGCGCTCGCGACCGCGTGCGTTGCGGAAGCGCTGCTGCCAACTGCCGCAGCGCTGCGCTTCACTGACTTCGCTGCAGCGGTCGGTCACCACTTCACAGCTGGCCGCATTGGCCGGGGTGACCCCGCCCAGCCCCTGCACCTGCAGCAGTTCGCAACGGCCCGGTGCGGCCTCGTATTCGTGCAGGTAACCGCCGCCCTGGGCATCGGTGCACTGGAAAATGGGCGGCAGCGGCGGCTTCGGCGGCGCATTGCCGTCGGCCTGCGCCTGCGCGCCTGCCCGGGGCAGCTGCGCGCTGTCCAGGATCAGGTTGTCATCGGGGCGCTCGACCATGCGCGCTTCGCTGATGATGCGTTCTTCGCCGGCCTGTGCCGGTTCCGCTGCGGGTGTGGCTGTTGGGGCAGGCTCGGCCGCGGGCGGTGCGCTGGGCAGCGACGGCGAGGGTGGTGGCTCGGCTGGCGGTGCGGGCGCCGCAGGCGTGGACCCGGGAAGACGCACGATTTCCTGCCGCAGGCCGTCCGCGCAGGGTACGCGCTGCACGGTCGGAACGTCGCTGCTGCCGGTGCAGCGATAGATCGCCTGTGCCTCGGCCGCGGCTGCGGTGGGCAGCAGGCACAGGGAAAGCCAGAACAGTTTCTTCATGCGAGCAGCCTACAGCGACTGCCCACCAAGGTGGGCAGCTACCAGAGCAGGGTCCCTTGGTAGTGGCCAACCTTGGTTGGCCGCACGGCATGTCGCTGCCGCGACTGCCCACCAAGGTGGGCAGCTACCAGAGCAGGGCCCTGGTAGTGGCCAACCTTGGTTGGCCGTAGGGCACCGGCGCGAGGCGGTTCAGCCGCCGCAGTCGCGGCCCAGGCGCGCGTCAATGCCACGCTGTTCGGTGGTGATGGCCGTGCGTTCGCTCTGCAGAGCGCTGTTGTAGCGGCGGTCCAGCTCCCAGCGCCGATCGCGCAGGCGTGAGCAGACTTCCTGCGCGGGCAACGGGGTGCAGGTATCGCGCACCAGCACGTTGCCGGCCGGCAGGCTGAAGCCGACCGGTGGCGGGCGCCGGTCGGGCACGGTGCCGCCGATCGGTGGGCCGATGCTGTTGCCCGCGGCCGGGCGCGGGCCGGGGTGCGGGCTGTAGCCAGGGCCGGGCCGGCCACGCGGATACCAGACGTTGCCCCACACCGTCACCCAGCGCGGGTTGCCCTCGTTGCTGTCGCTGGTATAGCGGCTGCCATCCTCGGCCACGCATTCGTACATCGGCTGTGGCGGCTGCACGTACACATGGCGCACTTCGCGCTCGCGCAGGGCGGGGGTATCGGTGCGCTCCTGCGGCGTGGCCTCGGTGCTGACCACGCGCGCGGGCGGGTTCTTGGGGCGCTGCATGTCGCGCACTTCCTGGCGGCCGCTGCTGCACGGCTTGTCCTGCAGGGCGACGGCACCGTTACTGCCCACGCAGCGATAGATGCGCACGTCATCGGCTGCCAGCGCGCTCAGCGGCAGCAGCAGGGCCAGGCACAGGGTGGAACGCAGCAGGTGCATGTGCGCAGCGTGCGCCAAGCCGGGCGCCGCTGCAATCATCGGCTCAGGAACGCAGCACTTTGCCACTGAGTGCGTCCCGGATCGGGGTGGGCTGGGCCAGCCCGCCGGTCTCGCCGTCCAGCACGCCGTCCAGCAGGCGCAGCAGGCGCGGGTCCAGCTCTTGGCGGGTACGCGCGGGCGGTTCGCCGGCCAGGTTGGCGCTGGTGGACACCAGCGGGCCACCCCAGGCCTGGCACAACGCGGCCACCAGCGGGTGCGCGCTGATGCGCACGGCAATGCCGCTGTGTTCACCGGTGATCCACGGCTGGGCACGCGCCCCGGCCGGCAGGATCCAGGTGTTGGCGCCGGGCCAGCTGGCCAGCACCGCGCGCTGCCGTGCGTCGGGCAGGGCGTCCAGCCGTACCCAGCCCTGCAGCTGGGCCAGATCGGCGGCGACCAGGATCATGCCTTTCTCGATCGGGCGCTGCTTCAGGCGCAGCACCATGTGTACGGCGGCCTCGTGCGCCGGGTCGCAGCCCAGCCCCCAGACCGCTTCGGTGGGGTAGGCAATCACGCCGCCGGCACGCAGGGTGGCGACAGCGGAGTCCAGAGTGAGTTCTTTCATGGCGGCAACCGGGCCGGCGTGGGGGTTCATTATCCCCCCGCTGCGTGCAGATGGGGTGGAACCTGCCACCTCTCTGCACATCATCCACGCATGGCGCGGATCTACTTCTTCACTGCTTTCTTGGTGGCCTTCTTGGCCGCCTTCTTGGCCGCCTTTTTGGCAGGGGCCTTCTTCGCCGGGGCCTTCTTTGCAGCGGCCTTCTTCGGTACGGCTTCCTTCTTCACCGCCGCCTTCTTTGCCGGGGCTTTCTTCGCCGCGGCCTTCTTGGCGCCGAAGCCCTTGCGCACCGGCTTGCCGGTTTCTTCCATCAGCTGCTGCACTTCGGCCAGGGTCAGCGAGGTCGGCTCGCGATCCTTGGGGATCTTGCCGTTCATCTTGCCGTCGCTGATGTACGGGCCGAAGCGGCCGTTCAGCACCTGGATGTCGCTGCCCTCGAATTCCTTGATGATCCGGTTGCGCGCGATCTCTTCCTTCTCTTCCACCAGGAACACGGCGCGGGCCAGGTCGATGGTGTAAGGGTCGTCTTCCTTCTTCAGCGAGGCATAGGTGCTGCCGCGCTTGGCGAACGGCCCGAAGCGGCCGATGCCGACGCTGACCGGTTCGCCCTTGTCCTCACCCAGCGCGCGCGGCATCAGGAACAGTTCCAGCGCGTCTTCCAGGGAAATGGTGTGCATCGACTGGCCGGGGCGCAGCGAGGCGAACTTGGGCTTCTCCTCGGCGTCCTCGGCGGTGCTGCCGATGGCCGCATACGGCCCGAAACGGCCCAGGCGCACGCTCACCGGCTTGCCGGTCTTGGGGTCGGTGCCGAGCTCGCGCGCGCCACTGGCCTCGGCGCGATCGACCGATTCCTTCTTGTCTTCCACCAGTTCCTTGAACGGCTCCCAGAAGCGGGCCATCAGCGGAATCCACTCTTCCTCGCCGCGCGAGACGGCGTCGAGCTCGTCCTCTAGCTTGGCGGTGAAGTCGTAGTCCACGTACTGCGTGAAGTGGCTGGACAGGAACTTGGACACCGCACGGCCGACGTCGGACGGGCGGAAGCTGCGGCCTTCCATTTCCACGTACTTGCGGAACAGCAGGGTCTGGATAATCGAGGCGTAGGTCGAGGGACGGCCGATGCCGTACTCTTCCAGCGCCTTCACCAGCGCCGCTTCGGTGTAGCGCGGCGGCGGCTGGGTGAAATGCTGTTCGGCCAGGATGCGTTCCAGCGGGATGCGGTCGCCGGGCTTCATCGCCGGCAGCTTGCGGCCTTCGTCCTCGTCCTCGGCGCTCTTGTTGTCCTTGCCTTCCTCGTACACGGCCAGGAAGCCGGGCACCACCACGGTGGTGCCGCTGGCGCGGAACACGTGCTCGCTGCCGGCGGACAGGTCCACGCTGACGGTGTTGAGCGTGGCCGGAATCATCTGGCAGGCCACCGCACGCTTCCAGATCAGCTCGTACAGCTTGCGCTCGTCGTCGGTCAGGAAGCGCGACACCTGGGCCGGCGTGCGCAGGGCCGAGGTCGGGCGCACTGCTTCGTGCGCTTCCTGGGCGTTCTTCGACTTGGTCTGGTAGGTGTTGGGCTGGTCGGGCAGCGAGGCGATGCCGTAATCCCGGGCGATCACGTCGCGGATCTCGGCCAGCGCATCCTGCGACAGGTTCACCGAGTCGGTACGCATGTAGGAAATCAGGCCGACGGTGCCTTCGTCGCCGATGGCCACGCCTTCATACAGCTTCTGCGCCACCTGCATGGTCTTGCGGGTGGTGAAGCCGAGCTTGCGCGAGGCTTCCTGCTGCAGGGTGGAGGTGGTGAACGGCGGGGCCGGGCGGCGCTTGCGCTCCTTGCTCGCCACGTCGGTCACGTGCAGCGCACCCTGCGCGGCCTGCTGGATGCGCAGGCGCGCGGCCTCGGCGGTGTCGCCGTCGGTCACGGTGAACTGTTCGAACTTCTGCCCGTCCAGCTTGATCAGCTTGGCGTTGAAGTGCTGCGACGGGTGCGCGCACTCGGCGCCGATGGACCAGTATTCGCGGGCGATGAAGGCTTCGATCTCTTCCTCGCGCTCGACGATCATGCGCAGCGCCGGGCTCTGCACGCGGCCGGCGGACAGGCCGCGCTGCACCTTGCGCCACAGCACCGGCGACAGGTTGAAACCGACCAGGTAATCCAGCGCGCGGCGCGCCTGCTGCGCATCCACCAGGTCACTGGCGATGGCGCGCGGCTGGTTGATCGCTTCCTTGATGGCGCGCGGAGTGATCTCGGTGAACACCACGCGCTGCATCGGCTTGTCCTTGACCAGCCCGCGTTCCTTCAGGATCTCGGCAATATGCCAGCTGATCGCCTCACCCTCGCGATCCGGGTCGGTCGCCAGCAGGATGTCATCGGCGCCCTTGGCAGCCTTGGCGATGGCATCGACGTGCTTTTCGTTCTTGTCGATCACGTCGTAGTGCATGGCGAACCCGTTGTCCGGGTCGACCGCGCCTTCCTTCGGAATCAGGTCGCGCACATGCCCATACGAGGCCAGGACGGTGTAATCCTTGCCGAGGTATTTGTTGATCGTCTTGGCCTTGGCCGGCGATTCGACGATGAGCAGGTGCTTGGGCATGTCGGGATAGGTCTGTGGGCGGACCGGGGGAAGGGGCCGCTAGGGTGGAGCAAACGGCCGCATTAGTGAAGCGGCCACGGGAAATTCCATAAACTGAACGCCCGGTAGTGTGCCGGGCGTTCAGGTTTGCTTATTAGAGGAATCATGTCGGGGCGGCCGGTGTCAAGCAGCGCGGCGTGATGACCGCCGCCTGCAGGCCGCCCGGGCAGGGCCGGTCAGCCGGCCATCTTGGCGATCATGCCGATGGCGAAGATCATCACCGCAAAGCCGGCCAGCATCAGCAGGCCGCCGATCACCAGCACCACCACGGTCACCGTGCCCAGCTCGTGGCGCTGCAGGTGCGGCTGGTCGCTGAAGGCCCAGCGGTCCACCACCACGGTGTCGCAGATCAGGTCGTGCAGGGCCTGCTTGCGGTCGGTGAAGGCGGCCATCAGGTAGCCGATCATCAGGGTCAGGCTGCTGAGGATGGTGGCGAAGTAGCGGCCGATACTGCGGCCCAGGGTCAGGCGTTCGCCGTTGCCGCGCACCACCTTGATGCCGATGGCCATCTTGCCCAGGGTGGCGCCGCCGCGCGAAGCGTGGAACCAGCCGTAGTAGGCCAGGGAAATGACCAGGCCGGCCAGGCCGCTGACCAGCTGCGCGGTCACTTCGGCCGCCGTGCCGCCGCTGCCGGCCGCGCCCATGCCGGCGCCGATGCCCACGCCCAGGATCGCGCCGACGATCCAGCTGGGGATCAGCAGCACGAAGTAGTCGATCAGGTAGGCGGCAAAGCGCTTCCAGAAACCGGCATAGACGATTTCGCCGCCCTGTACGGGCTGGCTGTAGTCGCCACCGCCCGCGCCGGGGGCGGCATAGGGCGAGCTGCTGAGCACGCCGGTGCCGGGCAGCGGCGCGGTGCCGTTGTCGATGGCCGCGTAGTCGCTACGCAGGTCGAAACCGCCACTGGCGGTGGCCGTACTGGCGTCTGCCAGGGTCTGCAGGCCCAGCTCGTCCACCACCTGGCGCAGGGCGGCCCATTGGCCCATGCCCTCGCGCCAGACCAGGGTGTCCAGGGTCAGCTGGCCGCGCTGGAAGCGCTGGCGGATCTCGGCTACCGGCAGCGGCCCCTGCCGCTGCTGTCCTTCTGCGTAGTACCACTCGGTCATTGCATGTCCCCTGTTGGGTCGTCCTTGGTTGTGGAGGCCTGTGCCGTTCAGCCGCGGCAGGCGACGGGCAGGTACTTGTCGTCGCTTTCGCCGCTGCATTCCCAACGCCCGCTGTCGCGGTCGTATTCCTGCCACAGCAGATCGCCATCGATGGTCTTGCCCGGCACCGACAGCGTGGCTTCAATGCCGCAGTGGCCATTGTTGAAGCGGCCGATATGCACGGCCGACAGGCCCTGCGCGGCGAAATCGCCCGCGCCCGGGAAGCCGGCATCATTGGCGCCGGGGCAGCGGCCCTCGTCGTCGGCGAAGTGCTGCACCTGGTCCTTCAGCGGCTGCAGCGCCGTGATCGCGCCGGCCACCTTGGACTTGAGCGTGTAGTCGTTGTAGGCCGGCAGCGCGATCGCGGCCAGGATGGCGCAGATCGGTACCAGGATCAGCAGCAGGCCGCCGCCGATGATGGCGGTGATGGCGCAGCCGGAAAGGCCCTTCTTCGGCGGCGGTGCGGCCATGGCCGGGGCGGCCGCGTAGGGCGTGGCCGGTGGCAGGGTAGGCGGCAGCGGGACTTCGGGCAGTGCTGGCGGTGCCGGCGGCGGCGGCGGTTCGATCGATGCCGGTGCATCCATCGCCGGCACGATCAGGCCCAGCTCATCGACCACGCTGCGCAGCGGCTGCCATTGCGGCAAGCCGTCGCGCCACACCAGGGTGTCCAGGTTGATCTGGTTGCTGCGGAACAGCGCGATCAACTGCTCCGCAGGCAACGGGCCTTGCTGGCGATTGCCTTCTGCATGGAACCACTCACTCACGGGGGACGCTCCTGAATGCGCACGGCCCCCAAGTGTACGGTCAGTGCAGCGGTTCTGGCTCGTCCACGAACATCTGGGTTTCCATCCAGGCGTAGGCCGCCTCGGCGCCGGGCTGGTTGAACAGCACCATCAGCACCACCCATTTCAGGTCATCCAGGTCCAGTTCGTCCTGGTCCAGAGCCATGGCACGGTCCAGCACCAGCTCGCGCTGGTCGGCATCGAGGATGCCGTGCTGTTCCAGATAAAGTAGGAAACCGCGACATTCCACGTCCAGTTTGTCCAGCTCGGGGCCGTGGTAGATGCGCACGGGGCCATCGACCCGGGCCTGCGCCACGCTGGGCCGCTGGGCGGCCAACGCGTCGAGCCAGTCGAACGCCTTGTTGATCTCGGTAGGGCTGAAACCGGCCTGTATCAGGCCATTCTGCAGCGAGTCGCGATCACGGATCAGGTCAGCATCTTCGCTGAAATAGTGTTCAAACAGGTACAGCAGTACGTCCAGGATGCTCTCTTTCATTGCCCCTCGGCCTGCGTCGGGCGACGCTGTGGAGGTGAAGAAACTAGGGAGTTCGACAGTAGCGGCCGTGTACGCACACCACGATTCCCGCCAGTTCCATGGCCAGCAGCATGGAGGACACCTCCGGCGCCGTCAATCCACAGCGCGTGATCAATGAATCCATACTGATTGGGTCGTGGTCCAGCGCGCGCCACAAGGTCTGGTAGTTGCGGTCACCGGCCCAGTGCGCCGGCAAGGCTGTCGAGACTGCCTGTTCAGTGGGGGCCGCCAGCCGGCTTTGCAAGTCCGGCAGCTGCTGGCGCAGGGCCGGGGCCAGCAGCTCCAGCACCTCCTCGGGGCGCTCGACCAGGGCGGCGCCGTCGCGGATCAGCCGGTGGCAGCCGGCCGCGCGCGGGTTCAGCACCGAACCGGGTACCGCGCAGACCTCGCGCCCGGCCTCGGCCGCCAGCCGCGCGGTGATCAGCGCCCCGGAGCGTTGCGCCGCCTCGACCACCACCGTGGCCAGGGCCAGCCCGGCCACCAGCCGGTTGCGCGCCGGGAACTGCCCGGGCCGGGCCGGCATGCCGGGGGGGTATTCGCTCAGGACCACGCCTTCGGCGGCAATGCGGGCCTGCAGCCGGGCGTTGCCGGGCGGATAGGCCAGGTCCGGCCCGGTGGCGATCACCGCCACGGTGCAGCCGCCGGCGTCCAGCGCCGCGGTGTGGGCGGCCGCGTCGATGCCCGCCGCCAGGCCGCTGCTGACGGCCAGCCCGGCTTCGGCGAAACAGCGGGCGAACCGCGCGGCCAGTGCGCGCCCACCGGGCGTGGGCGAGCGGCTGCCGACCACCGCCACCGAAGGCCGCCAGGCCAGGCTGGGGTCACCGGCCACGAACAGCGCCAGTGGCGGGTTCGGCAGATCCTGCAGCAACGGCGGCAGGGCCGGGTCGGTGCAGGCCAGCAGTTGGTGGTCGGGCGCCTGCAGCCAGTGCTGGGCGGTGGCCAGCGAACGGGCATCCGGGCCCTGCAGCGAGGCGCACTGGGCGGGCGTGCAGCCATGGGCGCGCCAGCCGGCAACGCCCAGCGCCAGCGCGGCACGGGCCGTTCCGGCGCTGCGCAGCAGCGCGCGGCGCGGTGCCAGCGGCCCTTCGGCCAGCACCAGGGTCAACAACGCGAGGGTTTCATCCATCGGCCGACTATCGGCCACATGCAGCAACGGCGCCCTAGGGCGCCGTCGCATGTGCGTGTCAGGGGATGCCGGGCGTGCCCGGCACGCCCTTACTTCGCGTCCGGGTGCAGTGCGCTGTAGCCGACCTTCACCGGCTTCACGCCCTGCATCACCAGCGCATAGCTGACGTTGTCGAAGGTGCGGAACACCATGGCATGGGCGGCGTACTCGTCCGGCAGGGTGACCCGGCCAGCGCCGGTGCTGCGCGAATCGTCCATGCGCGAGGAGTTCGGGTACTTCATGCGGTGGGCCACATGGCTGCCCTGGCGCCACAGCGAGAACACCGTGCCGTTGTCCACGCCCTGTGCCTTGCCGGCGGAAATGGCGATGACATCACGCGGGCCGCCGGCATCGAACATGTCGGTGACCGCCAGCACGCGCACGTCCACGCCTTCCACGCTGGCCGCCGGCACGTGCGGGAAGAACTGCAGGTCGTACGGCTGCGCTTCCACCGGCACCAGGCGGTCGCCGGCACGCACTTCGCGGCCGTTGGCGTTGCTGTCCAGCACCAGGGTGGAGGCTTCGGTCTTCTCGCCGGCCACCTGGGTGATGGTGCCCAGGCCGACCTGGGCCAGTTCGTAACCCAGCACGCCGCGGCGGTGGTTGGGCGCGTTGAAGGCCTTCCACAGGTTGCCGCTGCCCGGGGTCACGTCGCCGTTGGCGGTCAGGTCCTCGGTGGGCTTGGGCTGGGCGTAGCGCACGGTCGGGCGGACCACGGCCCAGCGCTGGCCCGGCTGGGCGTCGGCCAGGCGGACATAGGCGGTCTGGCCGCCGGTGGCACGCAGGCGGTTGTCTTCCAGGCCGACCACGTAGGGCAGGCCCTCAATGCTGTCCACCACGCTGAGCTGCTTCAGGAACGGCTCGACCTGGGCCAGCGGTACGCCGGTCACGGGCGCTTCCTGGCGCGGGCCGGGCTTGGCCGTCACGCGGTCCAGGTAGGCCAGGCTGAGCACGTCACCCGGATAGATCAGGTGCGGGTTGGCGATCTGCGGATTGGCTTGCCAGATCTCGGGCCAGAGCCAGGGCTTCTGCAGGAATTTGCCTGCGATGTCCCACAGCGTGTCCCCTTTGCGGACCACATAGGTGTCCGGGTGCCCGCCATTCACTTCAACGGCGGTAGCATAGGCAGCCACGGTCAGCATCGCCGCGGCGACGACCGTACGAAAACGAAGCAACATAGGTGCGAAGCCCTGATTCCCCAACAGGTTGGCGCACTATAGTCCAGAAACCGGGGCGCAAGGCAAGCGTTGCAGATAGAATCTGCGACGTATGCCGGCGTTGCCCCGGCCCCAACCCGGAAACTGCCATGGCTCTGCTCCCCATTCTTGAGTTCCCCGACCCGCGCCTGCGCACCAAGGCGGCCCTGATCGAGGCCACCGAGGTCACCACGCCGGCCTTCCAGGAACTGATCGACAACATGTTCCAGACCATGTACGAAGCTCCCGGCATCGGCCTGGCCGCCAGCCAGGTGGACGTGCACAAGCGCTTCATGGTCATCGACGTGAGCGAAGAGAAGAACGAACCGCGGGTGTTCATCAACCCGGAAATCGTCGCCAAGGACGGGGGCCAGGTGTACCAGGAAGGCTGCCTGTCGGTGCCGGGCATCTTCGCCGACGTCACCCGTGCCGACTCCATCACCGTGAAGTTCCTGGACCGCCAGGGCCAGCCGCAGGAGCTGACCACCGACGGCCTGCTGGCGGTCTGCGTGCAGCACGAGATGGACCACCTGGACGGCAAGCTGTTCATCGACTATCTGTCGCCGCTGAAGCGCGAGATGGTGCGCAAGAAGCTGGCCAAGCAGCGCAAGCACGTGGCGTGATCGCCACGCCGGGCCGGCCGCTGCGCCGGCCCGCGCCTGCGCACTGCGCGCGGGCCGCACGGCGCCGGATATGGGCGCCGTTCTTTTTTCTGCATGAAATCATCCTGCAAGTGGGGTCGCCATGAGGATTGTCTTTGCCGGTACGCCGGAATTCGCAGTGTCGTCGCTGCGCGCCGCTGCCCGCCACCATGAAGTCGTGGCGGTCTACACCCAGCCGGACCGCCCGGCCGGCCGCGGCCGCGGCCTGGCACCGTCGCCGGTGAAGCTGGAAGCGGTGGCCCGTGGCATTCCGGTGTACCAGCCGGAAACCCTGAAGGATGAGGTGGCCCAGCAGCAGCTGCGCGATCTGCAGCCGGACCTGATGGTGGTGGTGGCCTATGGCCTGATCCTGCCCAAGGCGGTGCTGACCATTCCGACGCACGGCTGCTGGAACGTGCATGCTTCGCTGCTGCCGCGCTGGCGCGGCGCCGCGCCGATCCAGCGCGCGATCCAGGCCGGCGATGCCAGCACCGGCGTGTGCCTGATGCAGATGGAAGCCGGCCTGGATACCGGCCCGGTGCTGCTGCACCAGGAACTGCCGATCACCGCCACCGATACCGGCGGCCAGCTGCACGACAAGCTGGCCGAACTGGGCGCACAGGTGCTGTCCGACGGTCTGGGCCTGCTGCGTGCCGGCATCAAGCCGGTGGCGCGGCCGCAGCCGGAACAGGGCGTGACCTACGCGCACAAGCTGGACAAGGCCGAGGCCAAGCTGGACTGGGCGCAGCCGGCCGACGTGCTGGCGCGTACCGTGCGGGCCTTCAACCCGTGGCCGATTGCCGAGGCCACGCTGGCCGGCGAGCGCGTGCGCATCCACGGCGCGGTGGCGCTGGACCTGGCCCATGGCCAGGCCCCCGGCACCGTGCTGGCGGCGGGCCGTGAAGGCATCGACATCGCCTGCGGCCAGGGCGCGCTGCGCCTGCGCGTGCTGCAGCGCGAGGGCGGCAAGGCGATCACCGCAGCCGATTACCTCAACGCGCGCCGCGATCTGCGCGCAGGGGTGTAACGGGTGGGCAAGCAGAACGATTTTTCGGTGGCCAAGGCCGCCCCGGGCGCGGCCACCCGCATGCTGGCGGCACGGGTGCTGGCGCAGGTGTTCACCCGCGGCCGTTCGCTGAAGGCCGAGCTGGCCTGGGCGCTGCCCAAGCTGGCCGACACCCGCGACCGCGCCCTGCTGGAAGCCCTGTGCTTTGCCGTGCTGCGCCGTCGCAGCACCTACGATGCCGCGCTGCAGGGCTGGATGCAGAAGCCGCTGTCGGCACGCGATGCCGACCTGCGCACGTTGCTGATGGTGGGCTTTGCCCAGCTGGACGTGCTGGAACTGCCGGCCCATGCCGCGCTGTCGGCCACGGTGGACGCCGCGCGCGCACTGGGCCGCGAGCGCCAGGCCGGGCTGGTCAACGCCATCCTGCGCCGCGCCCAGCGCGAGGGCTTCCCGCAGCAGCCGGCCCGCGACGCGTTCCCGGACTGGCTGGCGCAGGCCATCGAGCGCGACTGGCCGGAACAGGCCGGCGCCATCTTCGATGCCAGCCTGCAGCCGGCGCCGCTGTGGCTGCGCGCCAACCGCCAGCAGGGCGGGCGTGACAAGGCACTGGCCGCGCTGGCCGAGGCCGGCATTGCCGCCGAACCCAGCGCCCTGTGCAGCGATGCCCTGCGCCTGGCCGCACCGGTGCCGGTGCACCAGCTGCCGGGGTTTGCCGACGGTGCGCTGTCGGTGCAGGACCTGTCGGCGCAATGCGCCGCCGACGCCCTGGCGCCGCCGCCCGGGGCACGGGTGCTCGACGCCTGCGCGGCCCCGGGCGGCAAGTCTGCCCACCTGCTGGAACGCGACCCCAGCCTGCGCCTGCTGGCGTTGGACATCGATGCCCGGCGCCTGGCGCGCGCGCGCGATACCTACGCCCGCACCGGGGTAGGCGAGGGCGCGCAGACCCAGGTGGCCGACGCCAGCGATACCGCCGCCTGGTGGGATGGCACGTTGTTCGACGCCATCCTGTTGGATGCCCCGTGCTCGGCCACCGGTGTGATCCGCCGCCAGCCGGACGTGATGTTCCACCGCCGGGCCGAGGACATTGAGGCGCTGGTGGGGGTGCAGGCCCGTCTGCTGGAAGCCTGCTGGTCGATGCTGCGCCCCGGCGGGGTGCTGCTGTACGCCACCTGCTCGATCCTGCGGGCCGAGAACGTGGACCAGGTGCGGGCCTTCCTGAAGTGGCATCCGGACGCGCAGGCCGCGCCGCTGGGTGACGCTTTCGGGCTGGATTGCGAGGGCATCGCCCGCCAGCGACTGCCCGGCAGCGATGATGCTGACGGATTTTTCTACGCGCGTCTGCTAAAAACAGCCTGACCTTTTCAACCGCCGAGTTCCCATGCTGAAAACCCGCGCATCACGCGAGACGTGGCTGTTCGTAGTGATGGCCCTGCTGGTGCTGGGCGCCGGCCTGGGCCTGCGCGACCCGTGGCCTTCGGACGAACCGCGCTTTGCCCTGGTGGCCAAGCAGATGGTGGAAAGCGGCGACTGGCTGTTCCCGCACCGGGGGCTGGAGCTGTATTCGGACAAGCCGCCCATGCTGATGTGGTGGCAGGCCACCCTGTACAGCGTGATCGGCAACTGGCGGGTGGCGTTCCTGCTGCCCTCGCTGATCGCCGCGCTGGGCACGCTGTGGTGCGTGGTCGACCTGGGCCGCCGGCTGTGGACGCGGCGCGTGGGCCTTTACGCCGGCTGGGCGCTGCTGTTCGCGCTGCAGTTCACCTTCCAGTCGAAGAAGGCGCAGATTGATCCCCTGGTGGTGCTGTTCATCACCCTGGCCAACTACGGCCTGCTGCGCCACCTGCTGCTGGGCCCGGCCTGGCGCTGGTGGTGGCTGGGCTGGTTCTTCGCCGGCATCGGGGTGATCACCAAGGGCGTGGGGGTGATCGCCCTGCTGATGATCGTGCCGGCGGCCATCGCCTCGGCGCTGCACTGGCCGCGGGTGCGCCTGCATGTGCGCGATGTGCGGTTCTGGCTGGCGCCGCTGGCGTTCGCGCTGGCGGTGGCGTTGTGGCTGCTGCCGATGGTGCTGACCGCGCTGGCCACGAAGTCGGGCGAGTACCAGGCGTACATGAACGACATCCTGTTCCGGCAGACGGCCAAGCGCTACGCGCAGTCCTGGGACCACCACCAGCCCTGGTGGTACTTCCTGGGCACCATGCCATCGATGTGGATCCCGGCGTTCCTGCTGGTGCCGTGGGCCATTCCGGCGTGGCGCCGGCGCCTGCAGCGGCGCGATGCGCGGTACCTGCTGCTGCTGGGCTGGTGGGCGCTGATCGTGCTGTTCTTCTCCATCCCCAACGGCAAGCGCGATGTCTACATCCTGCCGTCGCTGCCGATGTTCTGCCTGGCGCTGGCGCCGCTGCTGCCCGGCCTGCTGCGCCGGCGCGACGTGCAGTGGCTGCTGGGCGCTTTCACCCTGCTGCTGGCCGTGGCCACCCTGGGCGGCGGCCTGGCCGCGCTGATGGGCGAGCCCGGTTTCGAAGTGCGCCTGCAGCAGGCGCGCGGCATGGCGCCGGGGGTGATGGACCAGTTGGCCTGGGCCGCACTGGCCATGGGCGGCTGGGCCGTGGCCAGCCTGCTGCTGTTCGGTCGCCGCCGCTGGCACATGGCGCTGGTCTCCACGCTCACCGTGATCTGGGTGCTGTACAGCCTGGTGGGCTACCCGCTGTTGAACGACTCCAGTTCGGCGCGGGGCCTGATGCAGGCCGCCGGCCAGCGCATCGGCCCGCAGGCCGAGCTGGGTCTGGTGGCGTGGAAGGAACAGAACCTGCTGATGGCCGACCGCCCGGCGGCGACGTTCGGCTTCAAGGTGCATTGGGATGAACAGCTGGTGGCCGGCGTGCGCTGGCAGCAGCTGGCGCCGCAACGACGCTGGCTGCTGGTGCTGGAAGACGCCCTGCTGCCCTGCATCGACCGCAACCAGGCTGAATTGGCCGGTATCGCCAACCGTCGGCGTTGGTGGTTGGTGCCCGCCACGGCAGTGCAGGGGCGATGCGTGTCCAATGCCGCCGAGCGCGAACGTGAACGGCAGATGCAGGATGATGAGTAGGCGTTCGCAGTCTGGTGTGTCCAGACTGCCCAGCAGGCTGCAAACACAGTAAAAGATACGGGCGGGGGTGGCCTGGCCACGCCTCTGGAATTTCCGCAGGAACGCAGTGATCGCTCTGAACGTGGCAGCTTCACCACACAACCAAGACGCGCGGGCCAGCACCGTGCTGGCGGCCCCCACCGGGGGGCGCCACGGCGTGGCCCATTGGCTGGCCCAGGTTGGCCTGTTCTGCATGCCGGCGCTGGTGCTTACCCTGCCCAGCAACCTGTTGGGCTATGGCGTGCTGCTGCTGGTAAGCACCCTGCTGGCGCCGGAACTGCTGTGGCGGGCCCGGCGCATCGAACCGACCACCCTGAAAGTGCTGATCGTGCTGATGCTGGCGGTGGTGGCGCTGGGCGTGTTTTCGATCCTGCTGTTCCAGCAGGGCCTGCGCGATGTCGACAACCGCTCGCGCTTCCTGGTCATTCCCTGGCTGGTGCTGTGGGTATGCGCACTGCGGCCGGACATGCGCTGGCTGTGGCGTGGCGCCCTGGCCGGGTTGCTGGGTACCTTCGTGCTGGCCCTGGTGCAGGTGCTGCAGGGCGCGCCGCGGGCCGAGCTGTCCACCAATGCCATCGTGCTGGCCGACATCGTGGCCGTGCTGATGGTGCTGCTGGTGTTCTGCCGTCCCTCGCGGCGCTGGTCGCTGGTGATCGTGGGCATGGCGGCCGGCTGCGGCACCATCGTGCTGACCGGCAGCCGCGGGGTGTTCGCCGCGCTGCTGGCGCTGCTGGTGGTGCTGGCGCTCAGTCTGCGCTGGCGCACGGGCACGGCGCGGTTGTCGGTGCTGGGGGTGATGCTGGCGCTGGGCGCCACGCTGATGCTGTCGGTACCCGAACTGCGCCATCAGCTGCGCCTGACCGAACTGCACAGTGACGTGCAGCGGCTGGAGAAGGGCGACGCCGATTCGTCCGCCGGTGCCCGGGTGGAGCGCCTGCAGGTGGCCTGGGAAACCTTCAAGGACCACCCGTTCACCGGGGTGGGCATCGGCCAGTTCGATAACGCCATGCAGCGCCTGCCGGTCTGCCGCACCGATCCGGGCGAACTGCGCTGCCACCTGGGCCATGCCCATAATGACCTGGCCGAGTGGACCGCGACCCAGGGGCTGCCGGGCCTGTTGCTGCTGCTGGCGGTGTACGGCGTGCCGCTGTGGGTGTTCGTGCGCCTGCACCGGCGCAGTGGCCGCGCCACGTTCCGCGGGCCGGCGGCGGCTGGCATCATGATCGTAGTCGCCTACGTGCTGTGCGGGCTGACCCAGTCGATGTTCGCCCACCAGATGACGGCCAGCTTCTACGTGACCATCGTCGGCCTGTTGGCTGGTCTTTCCATTGTGGAAGGCGCGCGGCACCGGGCGGCCATCGGACGGTAGCGCCGGGCCACGCCCGGCGGGTCAATGGGTCGGCGGATCGGCCACGGCCTGGCCGTTGCCCAGCATCCACAGCATGATGGTCTTCTGCCGCACGTAGTTGGCGCGCACGTAGGCGTAGACCAGGCCATGCCAGCCATCGCGGAAGCCGCCGCGGAACACGAAGCCACGCCAGAACCGCCAGGCCGGCGCCAGCACCAGCTTGCCCAAGGTGGCCCGCTTGCCGCGCGCGAACTCGTGCTCGGCCATCATCCGCGCGTACTTTTCGGTCTTGGCCAACTGCTGCTGCAGGGACCGGTACGGGTAATGGATCAGGTCGCCACGCAGGGTGCCGACGGCACCATCGACGCTGGCCGCTTCGTGGATCTCGCGCTTGCCGCGCCAGCCGCCGTGGCGGCGGTCGAACAGGCGCAGCACCCGGTCCGGATAGGCATTGCCATGGCGCAGGAACTTGCCGAAATACTCGGAAAGCCGCGCGAAGCGGTAGCCAGCGTGGCCACTGAAGCCGCCCTCGCGGGCCGCTTCGATGGCCGCGCGCAGTTCCGGGCTGACGCGCTCGTCGGCGTCCAGGCACAGCACCCAGTCGTGCTGCGCCTGCGCCACGCAGAAGGCCTTCTGGCTGCGGAAGCCGTCGAACGGCCGCTGCAGCACGCGGGCGCCGGCGGCCTCGGCGATGGCCACGGTGGTATCGGTCGAATACGAGTCCACCACCACGATCTCATCGCAAAAGGCCAGCGAGGCCAGGCAGTCGCCGATGCGGCCGGCCTCGTTGAACGCGATAATGCACGCCGAGATGCGAGGCCGTTCGATGGGAGCGGTCGTGGAGGACATGATGGCCGGGTACCTGTTGTTTGCGACGGAGCGCTATGCGCTGCCTATTCTCGCCCCGTTGGCGCAGGCGTTGCACGCCTCGGGCCAGCAGGTCAGTGCCTGGTTCGAGGGGGGCGCCGCTGGCAGCCAGCTTCCCGGGGTGCCCACGGTGGGCCTGAAGCAGGCCCTGGCGCTGCGCCCGCGCGCGGTGTTCAGCGCGGCCAACTGGGTGCCGACCTTCCTGTCCGGGGCCAAGGTGCAGCTGTTCCATGGCTTCAACGTGGAAAAGCGCGACAGTGCGCGCGGCCACTTCCGGGTGCGCGGCATGTTCGATCTGTACTGCACCCAGGGCCCGGCCACCACCGCACCGTTCCGGCAGATTGCCGAACAGCAGGGGCATTTCGCGGTGGCCGAAACCGGCTGGCCGAAGCTGGACCCGTTGTTTCGCGACGATGGCGGTGAAAGCGCGGCGCTGCGCGCGCCGGCGGACGGACGCCCGGTGGTGTTGTTTGGTTCCACCTTCACCGAGCGCCTGAGTGCTGCCCCGCACCTGCATGCGCAGATCGCGGCCGACGTCGCCGCCGGGGATCGCTACTGGCTGCTGACCCTGCACCCCAAGTGCCCGCCGGAACTGTTCGAACAGTACCGCGCGCTGGCCGGCGCCAATGCGCGCTTCATCGAGCCCGAGCAGGTGATGGCCGCGCAGCGTGCCGCCGACGTGCTGGTGTCGGACACCTCGTCGATCGTTTCGGAGTTCATCGTGCAGCACAAGCCGGTGGTGACCTTCCGCAACCGGGTGCCGAAGCCGCACATGATCGACTTCGATGCGCCCGAACTGCTGCCGGCCATGCTGCAGCGCGCGCTGCATCCCGATGCGGCGCTGACGGCGGAAATCGTGCGCTATGCCGATGCCATCCACCCGTACCGCGATGGCCGTTCCAGCGAGCGGGTGATCGCCGCCACCGAGGATTTCCTGGCCGGCGAGATGGGCGCGCTGCGGCGCAAGCCGTTCGGCACCTGGCTGCGCGATCTGCAGATCCGCAAGGATCTGGGCTACTGGGGCCCGGCGCAGCGCTGACAGGGGGCGGTCGGCGGCACCCGCCGGCACCCCCGTGCCGTTGGGTTGCCACGCGCCCGCCAGTAGATCCACGCCATGCGTGGATGGTGTGTGTCTGGGGTCAGAGCCCTTTCCTGTGGAAAGGGATCCGACCCCGCCCAGCCCGGCCTCACCAGCGCAGCTTGCGCCGGGCCAGGGCGTGGGCCAGCTGTTCCATCAGCTGCTGCGCGCGCGCCTGCGGCAGGTAGTTCAGGGTCAGCGCTACATCGCCGTGTGCGCCGGCCGTATCCAGCTGCAGGCTGGCAGTGCCCAGCAGCTTGTCCAGCGGCGTGCGGCGCAGGCGCAGGGCCTGCACCTTGTCCAGTTCGGCCCAGCGCCACCAGCGCTTCCACCAGCCGCCGCGCACGGCCACGAAGTGGTCGTCCAGGTACCAGCCGATGCGCGCCATCTGCCGGTGCGCGGCCAGCAGGGCCACCGGCAGCCAGGCCAGCACGGACAGCCCGAACGCGCCCCAGCGCCAGTACGCAGCGGCGGCCAGCAGCGGCACCAGCAGCAGGCTGCCCAGCGCCAGCCGCCACCAGCCGCGCTGGCGCACCGGCTGCCACTGCGGCGGTGGCCACTGCAGCTGCGGCAACAGGTGCTGCACCAGGCCGTCGCAGGTTGCCGCCGGCGCCAGCGGCGCCAGTTCGCGCAGGGCGCGGTCGTCGTCGCGCGAGGGCCCGCCGGCGGCGCTGTCGATGCGCAGCTGGCGCAGCCCGAACCAGCGGTGCAGGGTGCTTTCGCGCAGGGTCCAGGCCTGGATGCGGCGCCGCGCCACGCTGCTGCGGGTGCGGCTGAGCAGGCCGGTGGCCACGGTCAGGCGGCGCTCGCGCTCGCTCAGGGTGAAACCGTGGTAACGCAGCAGAGTCAGCGCCACCGACAGCACGCGCAGCGCCAGCCACCCCAGCAGCAGCACGCTGGCCGCCAGCAGCAGTGCACCGGTGGTGCCCGGGTGCAGGTGGCTGACGAAGCCGAAGGCCTGGCGGCCACCGCGCTGGATCGCATCGTCCATCACCGGCCGTGGCACGGTCTGGAACAGCAGGCCGAAGGCGGCCACCGCCAGCGCCCAGCCGCGGTTGGACAGCAGCCCCATGCGCAGCACGTCCCAGCTGGACAGGCGCAGCAGCACCTGGTCCTGCGCATCGTCCGGCGCGACCGCCTGCGGTTGATCGTCGGCCACGACCTGTGGCGCCTGGCCGCGCTGGCGTACCAGTTGTTCCAGCGCCAGTGCCTGGTCCAGCCGCAGCACGCGCATTTCCGCTTCCGGGCGTACGCCGCCGGCCGATTCCAGGCGCAGTTCGGCCACGCCGAACAGCCGGTGCAGCGGGTTCTGCCGCACTTCCACGTTGTGGATGCGGGCGAAGGGAATTTCGCGCCGGTTGCGCGCGAGCAGGCCGCTGCGCACGGTGATCGCATCGGCGCCGATCTGGTAGCGGTAGCTGAGGTACTGCAGCACCGACACCAGTACCAGGGCGACGATGGCGCCCAGCGGAATCAGCTGCGCCCACATCGGGTCGCGGTCGCCGCGCTGGCCGAACACCAGCAGCGCCACCAGCGGCAGGAAGTAATGGCGCAGCTGCATCAGCAGCACGAACAGCCACGACCAGGGGTGCAGGCGCTGGTCCTGGCCACCCGTGGGCAGCGCGGCAGGCAGGGGCGGTGGCTGGCTCACAGGGCGTCGGCGTCCTGGTCCAGCTGGTGGGCCAGGGTGTCGCGCAGGCGTTCTGCATCGGCCTGGTCCAGGCCGTTCACGGTGACCGCGCTCATGCGGGTGCCGGCGGTGTGCACGATCAGCGTGGCCAACCCGGCGCGGCGCTCCAGCGGGCCACGGCGCAGATCCAGGTGCTGCACGCGCGACACCGGCACGCGTGTTTCCAGCTGCCACATCAGGTCGCGGCGCAGGCCCAGGCCCTGTGCGTCCAGGCGCCAGCGTGTGCGGCGGGTGCGGCGGTGGCCGATCCATGCGCCGAACAGCACGCCGGCCAGCAGGGCGGCACCGGCACTCCACAGGCCACCGGGGGCATCGAAGAACCAGCAGGCCGCGGCCAGCGGGGCGCCGGGAATGAATAGACCGCCGAATGCGCCTTCCAGCGCGGCCAATGCGGCCGCGCGCGCAGGCAGCGGCTGCCAGTGGTCCAGGGGCGGCGCAGGGTCGGCAATCGGCAGGTCGGTCACGCAGGCATCCGTCGGGCAGCAGGGCGGGCGGTGGCGGCCGCAGCCGCACCGCGCTGACGGTAGCAAATCGGCCGCGTTACTGGGCGGCCTGGATCAACGCATCCACATCCAGCAGGTGGCCTGCGCGGTCGGCCTTGGTGCGCAGGTACTGCTCGTTCTCGGCGGTGATCTCGCCGGTGACCGGAATGCAGTCCAGCACTTCAATGCCGGCATTGCGCAGGCGCTGCGCCTTGGTCGGGTTGTTGCTGAGCAGGGCCACGCGGGTGATGCCCAGGCCGTGCAGCATGGCCACCGCGCTGCCGTAGCGGCGCTCGTCGGCACCGAAGCCCAGCTGCGCGTCGGCATCGATGGTATCCAGGCCGTCGTGCTGGTAGCCGTAGGCGCGCATCTTGGCGGCAATGCCGGTGCCGCGGCCTTCCTGGTCCAGGTACAGCAGCACGCCGCCGCCCAGTTCCTTCAGCTTGCGCAGGCCGCGCCGCAGCTGGTCGCCGCAGTCGCACTTGAGCGAACCGAACAGATCGCCGGTCAGGCACGAGGAATGCACGCGCACCGGCACCACCGCCGACAGGTCGGGTTCGCCGACGATGATCGCCACCTGGTCGCGCTGGGCCACACCGCCGCGGAACACGGCGAAGGTGGTCATGCCCACATCGCGCAGCGGCACCGGTGAACGCGCCACCAGTTCGTAATCGTGGGCCGCATGGGCGGCGCCTTCGGCCAGATCGCACAGGGCCACGTCGGCGGCGCCATCGAAGGTGCGGTCGTCGGCGGCCAGGCGCACCGCCACCATGGCCGGCAGCAGCAGGCCCAGGCGGGCCAGTTCCACCGCGCCGGCGTCGAAGGCATCGCCGGCACTCCAGCCGTCCGGCATCGGGCCCGGCTCGCGCAGGTAGCCCAGCGACGGCAGCGCATCGAAGGCGATGCCGGCCAGTGGCAGGCGCGCGCCGTGCGCGGCTTCCACACCCAGCACGCGGGCGCGGGTGGCGGTGAGGAACAGGTAATGGCGTTGCTGGGCGGCGTTGGCGAAGGCGGCGAAGCTGCTGACGGTGGCGCTGTCCAGCGCGATCACCGCCAGGCGCTGGCCCTGGCCGTCGTGCAGCAGGACCGGGCGACCGGCGCGCAGTTCGGCCACCGCGCGTTCGCAGCGGATCGCGGCAGGGTCGCCGAACAGGGAAGAAGCAGGCATGGCAGGACCGGGGGAGGCGGACATCGCAGTCTCTATGGGGGCGCCGGCGTCGTATTCAACATAGCGCGATCGCCGGCGTCCGGCCGTCAGTGCGGGTGCTTTTCGGTGGCGTAGGGATCGTCTTCACCGCTGCCCGGCGGCCGCAGCGTGTAGCGCTTGTAGGTCCACTGGTACTGCGAAGGGTCGCGCCGGGCAATGCGTTCAATGCCCGCATTGAGGGCGGCCACGGCCACCTGTGGGTCCGGGTCGGCCACGGCCGGGTCGGTCGGTTCAATGTGCAGGGCAAATTCCATGTCCGGACCGATGCGTTCGCACCAGCCGTACAGCACGGTGGCGCCGGTGCGCTCGGCCAGCCGGTTGACCAGGGTCATGGTCAGCGCCTGCACGCCGAAGAACGGCACGAACACGCCGTCGCCGGCCTTGGGCTGCTGGTCGGGCAGGATGCCGGTGGCACCGCCGTCCTTCAGTACCTTGAACAGCTGGCGCACGGCCGGGCCTTCGGCGCGCACCTGCTGCACGTTCTGGCCGCCGCGCACCAGCTGCAGGAAGGCATCACCGGCTTCGTCTTCCGGTGGCTTGTAGACGATGGCGATCTGCCCGCGCGAGGCCAGCCACTGGTTCAACAGCTCCCAGTTGCCGAAGTGCGGGGCGGCCACGATCACGCCCTTGCCGCTGGCCAGGGCGGCGTCGTACAGGGCCTGGCCGTGGCGCTCCTTCAGGTGCAGGCGCAGGTTGTCAGCCGGGCTCTGGCTCCACAGGCGCAGGGTTTCGATGGCCTGCAGCGCGGTCGAGCGCAGCACCTGGCGGTGCAGAGCGGTGCGGGTGGTCGCGTCCAGTTCCGGGTAGGCCAGTTCCAGGTTGCGGCGGGTCACCCGGCTTTCGCGGGCGTCCAGGCGGATCCACGCCCAGGCCAGGGCGTGCGCGAACCCCCTCAGCAGCGGCCAGGGCAGGCGGGCGAACAGGGTGGTGGCGCGGTAGACCAGCCGGGCTTTGCGTTGCGGATTCATCGCCCCCAGTTTAGCCAAGGGCGCTGCTATCGTGGCCGGCCGTGTTCAAAGGAAGCCCCCGCATGCTCGTCCTGATCCAGCGCGTCAGCCAGGCCGCCGTCCACGTAGAGGGCGAAGCGGTGGGGCAGATCGGCCCGGGCCTGCTGGCCCTGGTGGGCATGGAACCGGGCGACACCGAGGCGCAGCTGCAGCGCATGGCCGAACGCCTGCTTGGCTACCGTGTATTCGCAGATGAGGCCGGGCGCATGAACCGTTCGCTGCGCGATACCGGCGGCGGCCTGCTGCTGGTCAGCCAGTTCACCCTGGCCGCGGACACCCGTTCGGGCATGCGGCCCAGCTTCACCAGCGCCGCCCCGCCGGACGAGGCTGAACGCGGGTTCAATCGATTTGTCGATATCTGCCGTGAAAATCATGCCCCGGGGGTGGAAACGGGCCGATTTGGTGCCCATATGGTCGTCAGCCTGGTCAATGACGGTCCCGTGACCTTCCTCCTCAGGCCCTAGGCCGCCGGGACCACCGCCCGGCAGGCCGGGCCCCGGGCTGGTATAATGCTACGTTCCCTATTTCTCCCTAGCCGGTGGCGCGAGCACTACATGGCCAACGAACGTCCTGCCCAATCCGAAATCAAGCAACTGATCAGCAAGGGCCTGGAACAGGGCTACCTGACCTACGCCGAAGTCAATGACCATCTGCCGGACGACATGGTCGACCCGGAACAGATCGAAGACATCATCGGCATGATCAACGGCATGGGCATTGATGTCCATGAAGTTGCGCCGGATGTGGAAACCCTGCTTCTGAACGACGGCAACACGGGCAACCGTGAGGTCGACGACACCGCGGCCGAAGAAGCCGCCGCAGCGCTGAGCGCGCTGGACACCGAAGGTGGCCGCACCACCGACCCGGTACGCATGTACATGCGCGAAATGGGCACCGTCGAGCTGCTGACCCGCGAAGGCGAAATCGCCATCGCCAAGCGCATCGAGGAAGGCCTTTCGCAGGTGCAGGCCGCGCTGGGCCAGTTCCCGGTGTCGGTCGAATCGCTGTTGAACGATTACGAAGCCCACAAGGAAGGCAAGAAGCGCCTGGCCGAAGTGATCGTCGGCTTCAACGACCTGGCCGACGAAGAGCCGGCGCCGCCGGCTGCCGCCGCCGCCGATGACAGCGACGACGCTGACGCCGATGGCGACGAGGACGAGGACGATGATGTCGACGGTGGCGATGAAGAAGCCGCACCGACCGGTCCGGACCCGGAAGAAGTCGCTGCGCGCATGCAGGCGCTGAGCGATGCCTTCAATGCCTTCAAGAAGGCGGCCGGCAAGAACGACAAGAAGAACCTGCCGCGCCTGCGCGAAGAAATGTCGGCCGTGTTCGTCACCCTGAAGCTGCCGCTGCCGCTGACCGACGTGCTGACCAAGCAGCTGCGCGACACCATGGCCAGCATCAAGGGCCATGAGCGCCGCGTGCTGAACCTGGCCACCGTCACGGCCCGCATGCCGCGCAAGGACTTCATCCGTTCCTGGGAAGGCAACCAGACCAACCTGGAATGGGTGGAAGACGCACTGAAGCGCAAGCAGAAGTGGTCCTCGGCCCTGCGTGAAGTGAAGGACCAGATCATTGCCGAACAGCAGGCAACGATCGACATCGAGAAGCTGACCCAGCTGGACCTGGAAGAGCTGAAGGAAATCAGCCGTGCCATGGCCTACGGCGAAGCCAAGGCGCGCAAGGCCAAGAAGGAAATGGTCGAGGCCAACCTGCGCTTGGTCATCTCCATTGCCAAGAAGTACACCAACCGTGGCCTGCAGTTCCTCGACCTGATCCAGGAAGGCAACATCGGCCTGATGAAGGCCGTGGACAAGTTCGAGTACCGCCGCGGTTACAAGTTCTCGACCTACGCCACCTGGTGGATCCGCCAGGCGATCACCCGCTCGATTGCCGACCAAGCACGCACCATCCGTATTCCGGTGCACATGATCGAGACGATCAACAAGTTGAACCGCATTTCCCGCCAGATGCTCCAGCAGTACGGCCGCGAGGCTACGCCGGAAGAGCTGGCCAAGGAAATGGACATGCCGGAAGACAAGATCCGCAAGGTGATGAAGATCGCCAAGGAGCCGATCTCGATGGAAACCCCGATCGGCGACGACGAGGATTCCCATCTGGGCGACTTCATCGAGGACACCAACGTGGAGTCCCCGATCGAAAACACCACCAACATCAACTTGTCTGAAACCGTGCGCGACGTGCTGGCCGGCCTCACCCCGAGGGAAGCCAAGGTGCTGCGCATGCGCTTCGGCATCGACATGAACACCGACCACACGCTGGAAGAAGTCGGCAAGCAGTTCGACGTGACCCGCGAGCGCATTCGCCAGATCGAAGCGAAGGCCCTGCGCAAGCTGCGCCACCCGAGCCGTTCGGAACAGCTGCGCAGCTTCCTGGATATCGACTGATATCTGGTTGGGCTGATGTGTTGAAAAAACCCCGCTTCGGCGGGGTTTTTTTTGGGGTGGCGGCGGGCCATGTCTGGTGGATTCGTATCGCAATTCGTATCTGGATTCGTATTGGTTACGTAACATTATTCTGGCGGTCTATCATCGCGCCGCGGATGAAATGTATTTATAAACAGTGGCTTGCGTTGCTGCTTGGACGTGTGAGGCGCGGTGATTGACGAAGATTACGTAACACTATTCGTCCCACAACTCCCCGCCCGGTAGCGCCAGGCCTAGCCCGCTGCGCCTACCCGGTGTCGCGTCTGCCGTTTGAATTCTCTCTCTGGCTGCCGCACGCTGGTTTGGCAGGTGCTCAACACACCTCGTAGGCGGATCGGGGAACCCGGTACCGATGCAGACGCGCAACACGCCGCACCCTTCCCGGGGCGGGCTGTTGCTTCGATTGACCCTGCATCTGGAGTACAGTCATGAATGATGTTGAGCCCGTTGAGGCGGATTGAGACTTTCCCAATCTCCCGCCGCTGCTGGACTGGAATGATGTAATCCGGGACGAGCTTGAGGATCGCTGGGGCTTCGCCCGGCGAGCGACGTTCGCGTTGCTGACACAGTCTGGCGCGGGTTTGGTTGAGGGGTTTGGTGGGGAGAATCGGCCGGGGGTTGGAAGGGGCGCGAAGCGCCGTGGCCTTTTTTCGTGAGCATTTGCTGCAGATGCAGGTGTACGCGGAGGCTGCTGAAGATCGGCTGCGGCAGGTGGCGAAGGTGCTTGCGATCGATGACTGAGTAGCGAGGTAAGGGCGGGCTCCACTACACTGTGGCGCTGCGCAGGGCCTATAGCTCAACGGTTAGAGCAGGGGACTCATAATCCATCGCCTCCCCATTTCAGGGCATTGCTGGATTCCTCATTCTTTCTCAGTAATCAGCATTTTTAACGTGGTACCGGCACGCAGCCGTTTCAGTCATTCGCACGCGATAGGTGGGTTTTTCCGTCACGGTTACACCGAAATTACACCGAGTTGCGCCAGTCATCACGTTTTTGTATGAATACTTCGCGCAATGACGCGCATGGACATGCATTAAGGAGCGGTTGTGGCTGTCTACCTTATTGGTTACGACCTCAATAAAGCAGGAAAGAACTACGACGGCCTTATTGAGAAGATCAAGGGCATAAGTGCTGGAAACTGGTGGCATCACTTGGATTCGACCTGGCTGATTAGCCACCCCGGCAACTGTGTAGCAATCCGAGATGCTCTTAAGCCATTTCTTGATGCGGACGATGAGCTCTTGGTAGTTCTGCTCACTCGCGGGGAGTGGGCGACATATGGCGTCAAACAGTCTGGCGTGACATGGCTCAAGAATAATCTCTAGGCAAAATCACCCCCGCCGGCGCTCACGCCTGTGGGGGTCTTCGCAGAATTCCCGATGAACTACCGCTAATGCCTATTCCCCGCGTAGGGACTTGAGCCCCTGCGCGAAAGCCTTCCCCAGCTCAAACAGGGCGCTCGTAAATTTCTGAGAGTCATCAGGTGTGGCCGATTGCTTGGGCGCCGAAACCATCTTGACCAAGGCTAGGCAAAGCGAAAGTGGAATCGCAACGATGGCTACCACGAGGGCGCCAAGAAGAGTGGTGGCGCTCGGGCCCAGTTTCGCGAACTCGATCATCACGGGTTGAGTCTTCTCATCCCATGCCGTGCATACGATGTGTAGGAAGAGCCATAAAAATGCAGCGCTGAAGCCCATCAAGAATATATAGAGAGTCCAGCGCTGTATCCGGGCATCGCGGAAGTCTTTCAACTGTCTGTCGATGTCAGCCGCAGACGGTGGCGGGACATTGTCAGTTCGCGGCGCCGTTGCGGGTAGTGACGGCGGGGGCTGAGGTGCTATTTGGGCAGTGCCTTGTAAAGCACCTGGCATAGGGGGGGAGGCATCGCCGTCTTGTCCAAATAAGACGGCGAATGCGCGCTTAATGCGTGTGCCAAATGAGTCGTTGGAGGTCATGTGTTCAGCTGATGTAACCCAAGTTTTTGAGTCGGATCTGCATGGCAATCTCTGACACACCCATTGCCGAAGCTAAGTCGGAAATCGAAGAAACGCGACGGTCCTCGACCATGACCTTGACGGAATAAGCAGGCATCACAAGTTCGGCCGCGAAACGGTTGGCTGAAACCTCGACCGGATCATAGCTGCCGCCGCTCAACGTCGACGACGTGTCACGGAAGCGCTTGCCGCCGACTGCATGCCCCAGAACGTGATGACCAAGCTCGTGAGCGATGGTAAACCGCTGGCGGTTAGGAGAGTCGCCAGCGTTAACTTTGATCACGGGCCGATTCCCCTCGTATTCGAACGTGCCGCTTGCGCCAGAAGCAAAGTCAGGTTCAAAGGCAGAGCAGAAGCGAACCTCCACGCCTATCGCGCGGGCAATGGCAACGGGGTCGACAGGGGTAGGACGAGGGGCCCAGTGTTGTTGAATCAGGTGCTCGGCCCACTGGCGTTCTATCATAAGAGCCTCCAGCAAGGTCGTTAGGAAGGTGTAAACCGCGAGAGTATCGCTCAATTCCGGCGCTATGCATATCCCATCCGCCTTTCGTATCCTATCCACCATTGGTCGGAATTTGTCAAGTCCTCGACCCTGAACATCCGAGGCACCTGACTGCACACCGCCACGTGGCGTCACTTCTGATTGGACTTAACCCCTAATGGCCGCCTGTCGACGCACGCCCTCGGCTCCGACACAGATCGCCCGCGTTCGCCGCCCCCAATCGGCTGCCGCACCGCCCGCCGGCTGGTCATTGAGTCCGGCGGTATCCAGCATCAGGCTAAGCCTCTTACTAGGCCCTCTGGGGGTAGACGCCATCCGAGCGGGCGGGCGTGGCTGCTACACCGGCGCCACTGTGTCAGCCTGCGCTCTTATGTCCGCCATCGGTATGAGCAATGCGTCGAGGACTGCGTGCGGTAAAGCCTGATCGCCGCGTACGCCTCGTTGATGGACTATTGCATGTCGTGCTGGATCCGCATGTCTCTGCTTGCGCGCTCGCGCCTGGCCTGACCCGACTAGGTGAAGCATGCCGAGCTCGTCGCCTGTATTGTCCAGGGGCGACAGAGGTGCGCTCTTCTGCTTGCCAAACTCCGTAGTGGTCGCCGCCTGCGCAGCCGCAAAGTCCTTGCGCAGTCTACGTTGAACAGAGCACGCCTTTATGGGCAAAATTGGCTATTGGTGGATGTGTGTCAACTGGATGGAATTAGTAACATCCCTAAGTCTGACGATGGCTCTAACTAGACGTCTTCGCGCCTCGAGCTTATTTCAATGGTGAAAAGGAAAATATTGTGGGAAAGGACAAATACAAGGTTGGCGACAAAGTAAAGCTGAATGTTGGTGGGCCCGACATGGCTGTGTACGAAGTGCATAGCGGTGTATCCGGTACAAGCTACCGATGCAAATGGTTTGCCGGCAAAAAGCTCGAAGTAGGCTTCTTTGCAGAAGAGATGCTTGACGCGGTCCCCGAGGGCCGGGAGTGAGAGCCGAAGAGATCATAAAGTGGATGCAAGCCGCGCTTGAGGCAGAGGGCTGCCTCTATCAGGAAGACGTAGTCGATCGCCTAGTCAAGGCAGAAGCGAATGAGTTTCTCCGTGAGAACGCCGACGGCAATGTCGCCCTGTCAACGTCATTGCTCAGCGCCTTCCGAAAGCGCAATGAAAATTCCGTAGTGTGGGTTAGGTCTGGCCGATATTGGCGCCTACGAGCCCCGGAGGATGACGTGGGGCGCGAAGCTCTTGGATGATCAACTTTGGACTGCTGCGCGTTCATCGGCACGAAGCATGCAAATCCGCAGAATGTCGACTCGGGCTGTGGTTCAGCCGGGCGCTGATTGCGCTTCTGCATCTCCTCCGCGTGCTTGAAGCAGGCGTCCAGCTTCTTCTGCAGGCCGGGCAGCGCCTCGCTGGCTTCCTTCACCGCCATCGGGTGGCGGGTCTCGTGGAGGCTGTTGTGCGTCGAGTGGACACGGTCCAGGTCGATTGAAAGGCGGTCGAACTCCTTCTGAAGCTCCGCCAATTCCTCGTGGGTGCCGCTGGCCAACGCCTTCTGGTAGACGGGTGTATGCACATGGGCAAGATGCAGACCTAGCGGTAGTAGCAGGCGGTGTGCGGCGTTGAGCCAGGGCATGCTGGTGGCGCATTCGTCCAGACGCGCACTTGAGCCGCGGTGAAGAGAAGAGGGGGGGGGGGAGTGGGCCCCCCCCCCCCGCCGGCGGGCCCCCGGGGGACGGGGCCCGCG
>NZ_JACVUD010000070.1:0-23996 GCF_016624905.1 Stenotrophomonas sp. S49
AAGGTGCCAGATCGGCAAGAGATAAGATCCACGCCATGCGTGGATGAAGCCGCGCGGCCCGGCGCACTTGGGCAGTCGAGCAAGCTCGACTCTACGGGGCCGAGGCGACCTGCGGTGCGCGCGCGGCGGCCTGCCACGCGCGCAGGCCGAACACAGCCAGGCCCAGGAAGAACACGTACAGCGTGGCGGTCACGTGCAGCGACTTGAACAGGTACGTGCCCACGTACACCACGTCCACGCCGATCCACACCCACCAGCACGCCACATGCCGGCGTGCCTGCCACCACTGGCCGACCAGGCTGAGTCCGGTCAGCAGGGCATCCAGCCACGGCAGTGCGGCATCGGTGAAGCTGTGCATGACCGCACCCAGTGCCACGCCGCCGCACACGCCAATGGTCAGGTCGCGCAGCAGCTTGCCCCGCGCCAACGGCACGATGCGGATGCTGCCTTCATCGGCGGCGTGCTGGCGCCAGTTCAACCAGCCGTAAACCAGGAAACCGCCGAAGATCACCTGCAGCAGAGTGTCCGAATACAGCTTGGCTTCGGCGAACACCAGCCCGTACAGCGCCACCGACAGCAGCCCCACCGGCCATGCCGACAGCCGGCGCCGGGCCATCAGCCAGACGCCCAGCACGCTGCACAGCGCGGCGGTCCACTCGAGCAGGGGCCCGTTCACAGCGCGAACGTCACCGACAGGCGCGCCTGCCGCGGCGCACCGGGGAACAGGTAGTAGTCACCGGCGCTGCTGCCGGTGTCACGCCAGTAGAAGCGGTTGAACACGTTGTCCACCGACAGGTTCCAGGTGACCGCACGTTCGTGCAGACGGTGCTGGAAGCGCAGGCCGGCATCGAACACCGAATAGTCCGGCGCACGCACCGCGCCATCGGCACGCGCCACGTTGGCCGATGCGTAGCGCCAGCCCCCGGTCACCTGCAGGCCCTGCATGAACGGAAGCGCGTAGGCCAGATGCACGCTGGCGCGCACCTTCGGCACGTTCACCAGCTGGTGGCCTTCATAGGCCGGCGTACCGGCATCGCGTGCGCGTGCGCGCAGCACGCTGGCGCTGGCCACCACCTGCAGTGCATCGGTCAGCTGGCCGTTGGCGGTCAGCTCCAGGCCGGTGTGGGTCTGCTGGCCTTCCTGCACGAAGGTGAAGCCCGCATCGCTGTCGTCCGGCTTGGCGTACTGATAGGGCTGGCTGATGCGGAACACCGCCGCGCCCACGCTCAGTGCCTCGTTCGGCGCGTACTTCACGCCCGCTTCCAGCTGGCGCGATTCCACCGCCGGCAGGAAGGTGTCGGCGTTGCTGGTCCAGAACGGCGCTTCCTGCCCCAGCGAAATGCCACGCACGTAGCTGGCGTAGGCATTCAGCTGGTCGGTGGCCTTCCACACCAGGGCGGTCTGCGGCAGGAAGCGCGACAGGCGGCTGTGCCGCTGCGGGTTGCCGCGCTTGTCGTAGGCGCGCTCGTCCAGGCGCACGTAGCGGCCACCGGCCAGCCACTGCCAGTCGTCACCGAAGCTGAGCCGGTCCAGCGCGAAGAAGGCGTTCTGGCGGCTGTCCAGGCGCCGCGCGGACGGGCCCGGCTGCAGCGGCGACGGATCGAACACCGGCACCTGGCCGTCGTGGTAGTTGGTGGTGCCCACGTACTCGTTCACGCTGGGGCGGCGGTCCACGGTGCGGCGGTAGGTCTCGCCGCCCAGGGTCAGCTCATGGCCCACGCTGCCGGTAGTGAAGCGCCCGCGCAGCTCGGCGCGTGCCTGCTGGTTGCGGCGGGTGTCGTCGGGGCTGCGGTAATCGTAGACATCGTAATCGCCATTGGGCGCGAAGTAGTTGCCCGGCACGCTGCCGTCGGCGCACTGCGCGGCGTAGTAGCAGCCGTAGGCGAAGGCCACGTTGTCATCGATCACCGTGCGGCTGTGGCCCAGCGCCACGCGCGACTGCCAGCTGCTGCTGAAATCGTAGGTGTGCTGCACGGTGATGTTGGTGCTGGCAATGCCCACCGGCATCTGCCACGGCTGGTAGCCCAGCAGGTGGTCGCGGTCCACGCCGCGCGGCAGTTCGCTGGCACCCAGCAGCTGGTAGCCCGATGCCGAGCGCTGCGAACTGGTCTGGTAGTTGGCATCCACTTCCAGCTTGCCGCGTTCGCCGATCAGCCAGTCGGCGGCCAGCGAATAGAAGTTGCGGCGGCCATCGAGGTGTTCGATATACGAATCGCTGGCATCCCAGGCGGCGTTGAAGCGCACGCCGAAGCGCGGGGTCAGCCAGTGGCCCACGTCCACGGCGGCGTAGCGCGAGCCTTCCGAATCGGTGCCCAGGGTGACCGTGCGCACTTCGGCCGGGCGCTTGCCCACGTAGTTGATGATGCCGCCCGGGGCCATCACCCCGGCAGCCAGGCCGGCTTCACCCTTCAGGATTTCCACCGATTCCACGTTCTCCAGCGCCAGCCGCTGTTCGCCGGCCATCGACAGGCCGTTGAAGCGGTAGCCGGTGGCGGCATCCAGCGCGAAGCCGCGAATGGCCACGTTCTGGTAGTAACCCACCGGGGCATAGGCATCGCCCAGCGAGGCATCATTGCTGGCCAGTTCGGACAGCGAACGCACCTGGCGCTGTTCCAGGTAGCTGCGGTCGAGCACATTCACCGATGCCGGGGTGTCTTTCCAGCTGCCACCGCCGAAGGCATTGGCGCGCGAACTGGCAGAGGCCGGCTTGCCGGCCTGCACGCGCACGGCGGCCAGATCGGTGGGCGAACGATCGGAGGTGTCGGCGGCAGCGGTGGCGGCCTCGCTGGCATGCAGCGGCAGGGCGGCACACAGGGCCAGGGCGAGCAGGGTGGGGCGCAGGCAGCGGTTCATTCGGTTCGTCTTCTGACAGCAAGGGAGACGAAGCGACGGCGCACGGACGCACCGGCCCAGGGAACGGGGGGTGCGACAGCTGCTCAAAGCTCCCTACGCCGGTGCAAACCGGATCAGGTTCCAAGGGACTCTCTCAGCCTGGCAGATCCAGGCACCCCCGCTTCAGGTGACCATTTCACTACAAACCGTACGGATTTGCGAGCCCGGGCACGGGCAGCGGGGCCGGGGCTGGGGGTCAGAGCCCTTTCCCGTGGAAAGGGATCCGACCCCCGGGCTCGCGAGGAAGGGTCAGATCCCTTTTCGCAGGAAAGGGCTCTGACCCCAGGCTTGTAGGCCGCTATGCCGCCGCGTGCAACGCCTGCAGCAGGCCCTGGCCGGCCTCTGTGTGGAACCAGGCCGGGTGGCCCAGCATGAACGGCTGCCAGGCCACGTCGGCATTGGCGGTGGAGCCGGTGATGCCTTCGAAGTACTCCACTTCGGACAGTGCGAAGTCGAAATGCACCATCGGCAGCAGGTCGGCCAGCAGGTGTACCCGTTCAGCCGACAACGGCAGCACCTGCCGGTAGCCGGCCAGCAGGGCCAGGGCGATATCGCGGCGTACCGCGTCGGCGCCACGCTGCAGCTCCAGCCAGGCCACCGCATTGCGCTCGATGGCCGTGGCCAGGTCGAACAGTGCACTGGTGGGCGAAGCCAGACCGAAATCCAGCACGGTGGCGATCTGCCCGTCGCGGGCCCACAGCAGGTTGGAGACGTGCCAGTCGTTGTGCGCCCACAGCCGCGGTTCGTGCTGCAGCTTCTCGGCCAGGCCGGCATGCCAGGGCAGCACGTGCTCGCGCAGCTGCGCCTGCCAGGGAATGCGCGCCAGGTAGCGGGCCAGGCCGGGGCGATCAGGCAGGCTGGCCTGCAGCGCCGCGATGGCATCGTGTGCGCGGATCAGATCGTCGCGTGCCACCAGGATGTGGGTATCGCGCTGTGGCGCGTGGTAATCGGCTGCGGCACGGTGCAGCCGGGCCAGCATGCGGCCGGCTTCCTGCGCCTGTGCGATGTCGGTCAGCAGGGACCACGAAGGTGCATCGCGATAGAGGTCCACGCCAGCGCCCACCGCGTGCAGTTCGTAAGTCCAAGGGCCCTGCTCCAGCGCGGTCTGCCCGTTGTCTGCAGCAAGCACCTGCACCACCGGTACGTCGCGTGCCGCCAGATGGGCAATGAAGGCGTGTTCTTCCTGCAGCACGGCGGCACTGCGCACGCTGTGGTGGTGGCGCTTGATGAAAACGGCGCCGTGTTCGCCGCGCGCGATCGCCGCAGCCGAGAGCGGGCGCGGGCTGTGCCATTGCAGCGTCGCGGTGTTGCCCAGCTGCGGGTAGCGCTGCACCAACCAAGCCAGGTCATTCGCGGAAATTGCTGGCCAGTCGGCCGCGACCTCGTCGTTGTTCAGGCCCTGCACGCGGTGGGAAGTGTCGGTCATGGTGGCGCGTTCGCAGATCGGATGGGCAGCAGCACAGCGCGCTCATGGTACCGCCCGTGCCGCATTCCTGCGCTGGCCCGGTGAAGAGGGCGCATACCCGTGCTGGTTAGACTGGAAGGCTTACATTCTGGAAACAGGGAGGCACCGGGACGCAATCGTGCGATGTTTTTTCTCTATTTTTCTTGGCGCACTGGCGTGCGCATCGACCGGTCAGGCGCTGGCACAGCCCCACGATCCCAGTGCGGAACCGTGGTTCGACGCAGGCGGCGCCGTCCGCTTCAACTATGGGTGGCTGGACTACGGCCCCACCAGCGGCCTGCAGCTGGAACTGCTGCGAGCCGACATCGATGCCGGTGCCGGGCCGTTGTTCTTCTCGGCGCAGTACCGCTGGTATGACGGCTTCGATGCGGTCCATCATGCCTATGCAGGCTGGCAGTTCAACGAAGACACCGATCTGCGTGCGGGTATCCAGCAGGTGCCGTTCGGCCTGCTGCCCACGGTGTCGCAGAGTTTCTGGTTCGGCTCGGGCTACTACCTGGGCATCGAGGATGACTACGATCCCGGCCTGGTGCTGCAGCATCGTAGTGGCCACCACCTGTGGCATGTCGGCTGGTTTGCCGGCGACGAGTACGGGGACGCGGCGCGCTACGACCGCTATTCGTTCGATGTGGCACGCACGCCGGAGCTGCCCTATCGCGAGCGCGACCGGGTAAACCTGCGCTACGAGCATGACCGTGACTGGCACGGCGGAACCCTGCTGTTGGGTGCGTCGGCGTTCAGCGGTTCGGTGCAGAACGTGGAAACGCACCGCCATCATGATCACCACGGCATGGCCGTGCATGCGCAATGGGCGCGCGATGGCTGGACCACGCAGCTGCAATGGGCGCGCTACCACTACGGTGTGCCGGGCGCGACGATCGCGTTGTCGGCTTTCCAGGCACCGTTCCAGATCGCGCGCAAGGCCGATGTGCCCAGCGTCAATGTGGCCTACTCGTTTGGCGAACGGCGTTGGCTGGATGACATCACCTGCTACAACAACCTGAGCATGACCCGCCCGCTGCAACGCCAGCCCGGCATGCGCGACTCGTGGCAGAACGTCACCGGCTGCAGCCTGGGCAAGGGCATGATGCTGACCTACATCGACTGGATCGCCGGAAAGAACATGTGGTTCGCCGGCGGCGATGGCATCGGCCTGGACCCGCAAGGGCCCTCACGCTGGCACTCACGCCTGAACCTCAATATCGGTTTCTACTTCTAGGACGCCCTTCATCGCGGTCCGCCGCGTATTCCTTCCACGCAATTCCGTTCACGGAGGACGACATGCCGAGCTCCGCTCCGCACCCCACCCCCGTCAGGCAGCGCATCCTGCCGCAGGTATTCATTCCCACCGCGGCGATCGTCATCGCCCTGTTGGCCCTGGCCATCTTCGCGCCGGAACTGGCCACGCACTGGTTCACCGCCGCCAAGACCTGGACCGCCAACGATGCCGGCTGGTTCACCATCCTGGCCGTCGCCGGCTTCCTGGTGTTCGTGGTGGGCGTGGCCGTCAGCGGCTATGGCCGCATCAAGCTGGGCCCGGACCACAGCCGCCCCGACTACAGCTATGCCTCGTGGTTCGCGATGTTGTTTGCCGCCGGCATGGGCATTGGCCTGATGTTCTTCGGCGTGGCCGAGCCGATCATGCACTATGCCACCCCGCCCACCGGCACGCCGGAATCGGCTGCGGCGGCACGCCAGGCCATGCGCATCACCTTCTTCCACTGGGGCGTGCATGCCTGGGCAATCTACGCGGTGGTGGCGCTGGCGCTGGCGTACTTCGGCTTCCGCCACAACCTGCCGCTGCGCGTGCGCTCGGCGCTGTACCCGCTCATCGGTGAACGCATCCACGGGCCGATCGGCCACACCGTGGATACCTTCGCTGCGCTGGGCACCATCTTCGGCCTGGCTACCTCGCTGGGGCTGGGCGTGATGCAGATCAACTCGGGCCTCAATTACCTGTTCGGGCTGGAAGTGAGCACGCTGGTACAGGTGGTGCTGATCGCCGTCATCACCCTGGTGGCCACCGGATCGGTAGTGGCCGGCCTGGACAGCGGCGTGCGCAGGTTGTCGGAATTGAACATGATTCTGGCAGCGGCACTGCTGGCCTTCGTGCTGGTCTGCGGGCCCACCGTGCACCTGTTGCAGGTGCTGGTGCAGAACACCGGCATGTACGTGTCGCAGCTGTTCTCGATGACCTTCAATCTGTACGCCTATGAGCCCACCGGCTGGCTGGGCGGCTGGACGCTGTTCTATTGGGGCTGGTGGATCGCCTGGTCGCCGTTCGTGGGCATGTTCATCGCGCGCATCTCGCGTGGCCGCACCGTGCGCGAATTCGTGGTGGGCGTGCTGCTGGTGCCGCTGGGCTTCACCTTCCTGTGGATGACCATCTACGGCAACACCGCCTTGTTCATGGTGCGCGCCGAAGGGGTACAGGAACTGGTGCAGACCGTTTCCAGCGACAGCTCCATGGCGCTGTTCGAATTCCTGCGCCACCTGCCGTGGACGATGGCGACCTCGTGCCTGGCGGTGCTGCTGGTGGCGTTGTTCTTTGTCACCTCGGCCGATTCGGGAGCATTGGTGATCGACATGCTCACGTCCAAGGGTGAGGAAGAATCACCGCTGTGGCAGCGCATCTTCTGGGCGTTGCTGGTGGGCGCGCTGGCGGTGGCGCTGTTGTTTGCCGGTGGCCTGGAATCACTGCAGGCGGCCACGATCGCCAGCGCGTTCCCCTTCACCCTGGTGATGATCCTGATGTGCTGGGGCCTGCTGAAGGCGATGCGCCTGGATGCCACCAAGCGCTCGATCATCCGCGACGCACGCATCCTGCCCGGCACCAGTGATGACTGGCGCGCGCGCCTGCGGCTGCTGGCGCACAACCCGGTGCAGGCCGAGGTGCTGCGCTTCATCGACCAGCAGGTGATGCCGGCCCTGCAGGACGTTGCCGGTGAACTGCGGCGGCAGGATCTGGAGGTCGAGGTGACCCTGGGCGAGGATGGCCGCGCCTGGCTGCAGGTCGGCCATGGCCAGGAAATGGACTTCTTCTATTCGGTGCGGCCGCAGCCGTACGAGCCGCCCAGCTTCACCCTGCAGGACCCGCGCCGCGCCCCGAAGGCCGGGCGCTACTTTCGCGCCGAGGTCTACCTGCGCGAGGGCGGGCAGGACTATGACGTGATGGGCTGGACGCGCGTGCAGCTGATCCACGATGTGCTGGATCAGTACGCCCGCCACCGGCAGTTCCTGGACCACGTGCGCTGAACAGCAGAACGCCGGCCGTTACTGCGGCCGGCGTTCCGGGTGTTGCCAGGTGTACTTACCAGCCGCGGTGGCGACCGCGGTCGTGGCGGTAGCGGCGATCATCGTGGCGGTAGTAACGGCGGTCGTGGCCGCGGTCATGCCCGTAGCGACGGTCATAACGGCGGTCGTAGCGACGATCGTCGTGGCGATCCTTGGTGGTCAGGTTGCCGATGGCACCACCGGCCACGGCGCCGCCCACGGTGGCGGTCGGGTCGCCGTTGGAAATCAGGTGACCGGCCACGCCGCCCACCACGGCACCGACCACGGTGCGCTTGTCCTTGCGTGACAGGGCGCTGGCATCACCGACCACGGCCAAGCCGGCCAGCAGCGCCAGGGCGAGGCCGAGGCTGCGGAAGCTGAGTGAGGACGTATTGATCATGTTCGGGTCTCCAGTTGGGGGCATGCCACGCGGGGCAGGGAAGGCGCCAGGGCGCCGCGGCTGCCGCAGGTACCACGCTGGGCTTCGGACATTGCCGGAACATTGCGTGGGCCACCCGGTCGGCGTGCGCATTCATCTAGCGTCATGCGCCATGAAGCCCGCCTGAAAGCAGAAAGCTGAACCGCGTGTCGGAGCCCGTCCGGCGAACGGGATCCGACCCCAGGGTCAGATCCCTTTCCGCAGGAAAGGGCTCTGACCCGAAGCCGGCAACAGCGGCCTCAGTGCCCCATCGCGCGCTGGTTCTGGCGCACCTGTTCCTGCTGCTGATCGTCCTGCTGCTGCAGCACGTTCGGTGCACCCTGCACCGCGCCGCTGCTCAGGGCCACGCTCTGTTCGCTGGCGGCCTTGGCATCGACCGATGCGCGCACGGCGGCCGGGTCGCCCATCGCGCCCTGCACCGCAAACAGACGCTCACCGTTCATGCTGGGCACCACCGAATCGATGCGCTGCAGACCGGCGGCATGGGCGTCGCGGGTGAGCGTGGCGGCGGTGGCTTCCAGTGCGTGGCGGTCCTTGAACGTACCCGGCGGCAACTGCTCCAGACCGTGCACGGCCTGGTTGTACATCGGGTTGCGCGGGTGGCGTTCGTCGTTCAGCAGCGGACGTTCGCGCGCATCGTTGATGGCATCGAGCGTCTTCGGGCCGATGATGCCATCCACGGCCAGGCCGTTGTCCTTCTGGAACTCACGCACGGCCGCTTCGGTGTTGCGGCCGAACTTGCCATCCTCGAACAGCGGCTTGCCGTCGGCGCCCACGTAGCCCAGGTGGCCCAGCTGTTCCTGCGCCTTGCGCACGCCTTTGCTGTGGTCGCCATTGCGGTGGATCTCGCTGCGCGGCGCGCTGGCGGTGGCCTGTGCGGGTGCTTCCTTGCCCTGTTCGTGCTGCTGGGTCTGGCTGCGGTTTTCCAGCAGGTCGCGCGCCTTGTGCAGCGGGTCGGAGGCGAACAGCTTCCAGTTCGGGTGGTTTTCCACCTGCTTCAGGTAGTCCTCCACCGGCATGGTGTGCACGCCCAGCTTTCCGGTGGACTGGCTGATCAGCAGCTTGTCGGTGTTGGGGTCGCGCACCACCATCACGATGTGGTCGATGCCGTTCCAGTGCTCATGCTTGGTCTTGGCCGTGTCCAGGCCGATCACCATGCCTTCCTGCAGCGCGCCCGGCTTCAGGATGTCGTCGCGCTGCAGCAGCACGCCCGAATCCTTGTAGGCCTGCTGCACGATGCCGCCGGAACCGGCGAAGCCCAGCTTGATCTTGTCGGCATCGCCATAGACGGCGTGGCCGGCCTTCTGGTTGATCTCGTCCTGCGTCTTGTTCAGCATCGTGCCGACCCAGCCGGAGCAGTCCACGTAGCCCTGGTCCACGTTCTTGCCGGTGATGCCGTTGCCACGGTAGTACTGGCTGGAAGCGATGTTGATCGCGTACTTCACATCGTCGTACTTCACGCCGGCATCGTAGGCGGCGGTCAGGGCGATGCCCGGCTTGTCCTGGTTGGCCGCCGCTGCAGCCGATACGGTGGCGGCGGTGGGCGCCGGCACGGTCTGGGTCGGGCCCGCGGCGGCCTGCACCGGTGCGCTGCGCGCCGGCGCATCGGCGCTGATGGCGGCGATGTTCTTTTCCGGAATGCTGATGCCGTCGTACTTGCGGTCGTAGTACTGGGCGAAGGTGCTGGCCAGGTCCTTGTCGTTCATCGTGCGCATTTCCGCACGGGTGTGGCCGGTCAGCGCTTCGATGTCGCTGCCGATCTGGCCCATGATGCGCGGGCGCATGTTGATCGGTTCGCCATGGCCATCACGCACCACGCCGAAGGTGCCGGTGGCGATGGCGGTCTGGATGGAGCCGTAACCGGCCGCACCCTGCTGGTGGGCCAGGTACAGGTCCAGGCCGGTGGGCGATGCTTCGCCGGACAGGTACGGGTGGCCGGTGCGCGCGTGGCGCTTTTCCATGTCGGCCAGGTTGCGCTGGAACATGTCCGCGGCCGCTTCGGTGTTGCGGGTCGGGTCGTACTCGTGGCCACTCAGGCCGTACTGGCGCGCCGAGGACGGCAGGAACTGGAACAGCCCCTTGGCGTCGGTGCGGCTGTTGTGCGCGCGCTCGTCGAACTGGCCGCCGGTCTCGATATGGGCAAAGCGCAGGAAGTCTTCGCTGGGAATGCCCTTGCGCTGGGCCACCTGTTCGATGATGTCGAGAACTTCCTGTCTGCTGTAGTCACGTTGTGCCATGACGTTTTCCTCTGGGGTTGATGGAGCGGCCTGTGCCGCGTTACGCCAACCGGACTCATCCGTGAGTCATCAACATGTCGGTCAACAGGTACTGCGTGTAAGGGTTACTGCGCGACGTAGGCCTTGCGGGCGGCGTCGTAGTGATAGCGGCGCGCATCGCTGGCGCCCAGTGCACGGGTCTGCCCCGGTGCATCGATGGTGGTGCCGGTGGCGGCCACGGTGATGGCCGGCAGGTCGCTGCCTGGCACGGCGCTGAAGCTGAGCGTGCCCTGGTTGCTGATGCACGGCATCACCGCGCCGTCGTCGCAGGCGGCCGAATTGTCTTCGCCGGTGTTCACCGTGCCGGCACTGGCCCAGACCTGGCCATCTTCTGAATTCTCGTAGTCCGGGTTGAACACCAGGATCTCGTAGCCTTCCACGCTGGTGCCGTTGCTGAAGCTGCGGGTGGGCACGGCCAGCACCAGCTTGCCGGCGGCGGTGCGGTGTTCGACCGGCTTGCGCTTGCCGTCCACGTCCGGGGCGGTGCCATAGGCGCCGATCGCACCGATCCACGGCTCCACGCCCTTCAACACCCAGGGGCGGTCGGGCTTGTCACCGCTCAGGGTGAAGGTGGCTTCGGACAGGGTGACGCGGCTTTCCGGGCCCACGTCGTCTTCGCCGGGCTTGCCGAACTTCTGCGGGGTGTTCCAGGCAAAGCCGGTGTAGTAACGGGTGCCGGCCACTTCGTAGCTGTGGCCGAACCAGAAGGTCGCTACGGCGCCATTGGCCACTTCGTAGGAGACGGCGCCGTCGCCATCCACCTGGTAGATGAAGTACAGCACGCTGCCGGCATCGGGCGGGGTGGCAACCGCGGCGGGGGTCGCAGCGGCGGTGGCGGAGTTCTGCATGGGGGCAACTTCCTGTCGTGGCGCGGCGGCGCCCTGGGGTGACGCGGTCGAGGTCGAGGGAGTGCAGGCGCTGGACAGCAGCGAAACGGCCAGGCCAGCCAACGCCATGCGCAATCGCGGGCGGGCGGCAGCCGGGACGTAACGGGGGGAATGGGTCATGCGCCTCTCCATGGTGTGCGGGCGTCGGGCCGGATGGCCAACGCAGAATGCGCGCCGCCCGCAGTCGGGCAGCGTGGTGATGGGCCGGTCGATTCCTTCGACCTCGCATGGGAGAGCCCATCGGCGCGGATCATGGCACAGCTGTGGCGTCGATCACAGTGTCAGCACGGGGCGGTCACCGTGAAATCGTGAAACAGTTCTCAGATTTTGCCGTCGCGCAGGTAGTCGAACAGCTCGGCATCGCCCTTCAGCCCCAGCTTCAGCATGGCATCGCCTTTCTGCCGGCTGATAGTGCTGACGCTCTTGTGCAGCTGCAGCGAGATCTCCTTCACGGTCATGCCGGTGCCGAGCAGGCGCAGCACTTCCACTTCGCGCGGCGACAGCGGCTTGCCGTCGCCTTCGCGCATGCGCCAGCTGCCGGCCTCTTCCACACGCTCGCGCAGGCTGCGGCTGATGTAGCACTGGCCGCGGTAGACCGCCTGGATCGCCTGCGGCAGCTCTTCCATGGAAGAGCTCTTGTCCACCAGGCCGAGCACGCCGCTGTCCAGCACCATGCGCAGGATGGCCAGGTTGTTGGACACGCTGAGCAGCAGCACCGGCAGATCGGGGTAGCGGCGGCGGATCATGCCGATCATCGCGAAGCCATCGGCCTGGGCGCTGCCGGGCATGGAATAGTCGGTGACCAGCAGGTCGCAGGGCTGGCTGGCCAGCAGTGCGATCAGGGCCTGGGCATTGTCGGCTTCGCCAACCACCCGGCCCACGCCGCTGGATTCGATGACCGCGCGGGTTCCGATGCGGACCACGGGGTGATCGTCTGCGATGATGATGCGCAAGGTCATGCTCTAGTATGGCCTTCGGGCAGTGCCGGCCGCGAGCAGCGCGGTACCCGGCGGGTTCAAGGGAGATCGTCGCAGATGCGGAACGGCGCTGTTCGTGGATGGGTCCTGTTGCTGGGCTTGCTGGGCCTGTCGCTGCTGGCCCGGGCCGAGCCCGGACCTTTGCCGCTCACCCCGTTGCAGCGCCAGTTCCTGGCTGCGCATCCGGTGGTGGTTGTCGGCCAGTATGACAGTGGCTGGCCGCCCTACGAGTTCCTGCAGGATGACCGGCCGGTCGGGCTGGGGCCAGATTACCTGTCGCTTCTGACCCGTCAACTGGGCAGCACGCTGGAGTTCCGTCGCTACCCGGACTGGAACGCGGTGCTGGATGCGGCGTGCCGTGGCGAGATCGATGTGGTGATGAACATCGCCCTGAGCGCCGAGCGCACCCGTTGCATGGTCTACACCCGCGCCTATGCCGAAGCGCCGCTGGCGATGGTGGGCCGACCGGGTGACCTGCGCGCGTCCGAGGCGCCGGATCTGGACGGGCTGCGGGTGGTGATCGAGCAGGATTTCATGACCGCGCCGCAGGTGCGTGCCCGCTTCCCGCGTGCCCGACAGCTTGTCGCAAACAACACGCAAGCCGCGTTGGAAATGGTCAGAGACGACAAAGCCGACGTATTCATCGGCAATGCCTATGTCGCTACCGAACTGATCGCCCAGGAAAAACTGCAGGGTGTGGTGCTGCTGCGGCCCAGCGATCTACCACCCGAGCGGCTGCACTTCGGAGTGCCCAACGGCAAGCAGCCGCTGGCCGAAGCGCTGGACCTGGCGATGGCGGCCAGCAGCGCGTCGCAGCAGGAGGCGCTGGTGCAGCGCTGGTTGCCGCCGCTGCAGTGGTCGGCATCGGCCCAGCTGGCCCTCAGCCAGGCCGAAAAGCGCGTGCTGCAGGAGCCGCTGAAGATCGGCTTCCCGCCCAATGCGCCGCCGCTGTCCTTCGCCGACGCGGGCGGCCAGCCCACGGGCCTGGCCGCCGAATACCTGCGCCTGCTGGTAAAGGCCGGCGCCAACCTGCAGATCGAACCCAGCCACGACTGGTTCGAGGTGCGGGCCAAGGCCAAGCGCGGCGATGTGCAGGCGGTGATGGGCATTCCGGTGGATTCGCAGTACCTGGGGCCCGACTGGGTGTTCAGCCAGCCCTTCATCAGCGTGCCCAACGTGATCGTGACCGCGCAGGGCAGCCCGGTGCTGCTGGGGCTGGCCGACCTGCAGGGCAAGCGCGTGCTGCTGTCCGACCCAGAACGCGTGCGTGGCTATGTGCTGCAGCAGGCGCCGCAGGCCCGCATCATTCCCGCGCGCAGTGCCGAACAGGCGCTGCAGCGGCTGCTGGACGGTGATGCCGATGCGTACGTGGGCAACCTGGCGCTGGTCGACCACATGCTGCGCGACCGTTTCCCCGGTCGCCTGCAGATTGCCGCACCGGCAGGTTTCAACGACCAGCTGGCGCTGGCGGTGAACCACCGCCATGCCGCCCTGGCCACGACCTTCGACCGCCTGCTGCTGCAGATGACCCCGCGCGAACGCGAATCGCTGCGTGGCGACTGGCTGGCCGTGGAATACCGTCAGGGCGTGCACTGGGGCGGGCTGCTGCGCTGGATCATTCCGCTGCTGCTGGTGCTGCTGACCGCGGCCACCGTGCATGGCCTGGGCCACTGGCGCCTGCGCCGTGAAATGGCCGGGCGCCGCCACGTGGAGCAGCGCCTGGCCGAGGTGACCGACAACCTGCCGGCAATCGTCTACCAGGCCCGCCGCGCGGCCGACGGCACGCTCACCTTCCCGTTCATTGCCGGCGACGTGCAGGCGCTGTTCGGCATTTCGCGGCAGCAGGCGATGGATGAAACCGGAGCGTTGCTGGGCCGTATCGCGCCGGATGATCGCGCCGCGATCCTGCAGGCCACCGCGCAGGCCGCGCGTCACTTCGCTGCACTGTCGTTCGAATTCCGCGTGCTGACCGACGATGACAGTCAGCGCTGGGTACGCAGCCAGGCCCATCCGTATGCCGCCGAGGCCGGTGCGGTGACCTGGAGCGGCTACTGGGTGGATGTGAGCGAGGCGCGCGCGCAGGCCGATGCGCTGGCCGCGGCCAAGGTGGAAGCCGAGCAGGCGGCCGACGCCAAGTCGCGCTTCCTGGCCACCATGAGCCATGAGATCCGCACGCCCATGAGCGGCGTGCTGGGCATGCTGGAAGTGCTGTCCCATTCGCCGCTGGACCAGGAGCAGCAGCGCATCATCACGGTGATCGAGGATTCGGCGCAGATGCTGCGGCAGATCCTGGACGACATCCTGGATTACTCGCGCATGGAAGCGGGCGCGCTGCGCCTGGCGCCGGTGCCGATGCCGCTGCGCCCGCTGCTGGACAGCGTGTGCCGGTTGCTTTCGCCGCAGGCCACGGCACGGGGCCTGGAGCTGCAGGTGGAGATCGACCCGCGCCTGGCCCAGGCACATGAGGTCGATGGCGTGCGCCTGCGGCAGATCGTCTTCAACCTGCTCAGCAACGCGATCAAGTTCACCAACGAGGGCCATGTGCGCCTGCAGGTGGATGTGCTGGGTGCCACCGCCGAGGATGGCAGCCAGCCGCTGCGACTGACCGTGTCCGACACCGGCATCGGCATTGCCGAAGATCAGATTCCGCACCTGTTCGCGCCCTTCACCCAGGCCGGCGCCTACATCCAGCGCGAGCATGGCGGCACCGGGCTGGGGTTGAGCATCTGCCGGCGCCTGGTACACAAGATGGGCGGTGAGCTGATCCTGCACAGCGTGCTGGGCGAAGGCACACGGGTGGACGTGGAGGTGGCGCTGGTGGAGGCGCGCGCCGAAGACGTGGCCGCGCTGCTGGCCGAGCAGGAACAGACCTCGCTGCTGCCGCCGGCGTTGCGGGCGGCACGCGTGCTGGTGGTGGAAGACCACCCGACCAACCAGGCGATGATGGCCTGGCGCCTGCAGCAGCTGGGCGTGCCGCATGTGCTGGTCGACGATGGGCGGCAGGCTCTGGATCGGCTGGCGAAGGAACCGTTCGATCTGGTGATCACCGACTGCCGCATGCCGGTGATGGATGGCTTCGCCTTCGCCCGCCTGCTGCGCGAGCGTGAAAGCCGCAACGGCCAGCCGCGGCTGCCGGTGCTGGCGCTGACCGCCAGCGTGCTGGACGACGACGCACGGCGCTGCCGCGAGGCGGGCATGGACGATGTGCTGGCCAAGCCGTTGTCGCTGGCCACGCTGCGCCAGGCCTTGCTGCGCTGGCTGCCACAGGCGGCCGGGCTGGATGTGGCCGAGCTGGCCGCCGCCACCCATGCGCCGGGTGAGGTGGTGGATGCAACGCTGGCGCTGCCGGATCTGGCGGCGCTGCAGCAGCGCTTCGGTTCGCTGCAGGTGGCCACCCAGTTGCGCGACAGCCTGCTGGCCGCCACGACTAGCGACATGGCCGATCTGCACGCCGCGCTGCGCGACGGCGACCGCGCCCAGCTGGTGCAGCACCTGCACCGCATGACCGGTGCGCTGGGCGCGGTGGGCGCGCAGGGCCTGGCCGCGCGCGCCGGCGCCCTGGAAGAGCAACTGCAGCAGGGCGACGAGGCGGCCATGGGGCCGTTGCTGCAGCAGGTGAGCGAGTTCATGGCCCTGCTGCAACAGCAGCTGCAGCGGCTGGCTCAGTGAACGCAGTGCACCTACTGGGCATGCTCCTGCAGGTAGGCGATCACCAGGGCGCGCCGTTCCGGGCTGGGGAACGCGTTGTACATGCGCGTGCCGGGCACCATGTGGCTGGGTGACTGCAGGAAGGTGTCCAGGGTCTGCGCGCTCCACACGAAATCGGCGCGGCGCATGGCGTCGGAATAGCCGTAGTCGGGCAGGCTGCCGGCACGTCGGCCAAGCACCCCGTGCAGGTTGGGACCGAAGCGATGGATGCCGCCGGCCTTCACCGTGTGGCAGCCGGCGCACAGTTCAAACGCGCGCTGCATCGCCTGCTGGCGCGCCTGTTCGGGGCTGGCCGGTGCGGCGGGTGGGCGCTGGCAGCCGGTGGCCGCCAGGGCCACGGCGAATGCAACAGGTAGAACGAGCGCGCGCATGGGCCGGCAGCATACCGGCCCCTGCGTGGACGCGGGCTGCGACACGCCGTCGCAGCCCGGGGCCTTACATGCCCGAGTAGTTGGGGCCGCCACCGCCCTGCGGGGTCACCCAGACGATGTTCTGGGTCGGGTCCTTGATGTCGCAGGTCTTGCAGTGCACGCAGTTCTGCGCGTTGATCTGCAGTCGCGCATTGTCGGCTTCGCCAACGAACTCGTACACACCGGCCGGGCAGTAGCGCGCTTCCGGGCCGGCGTATTCGGCCAGGTTCACCTTCACCGGAATGCTGGCGTCCTTCAGCGTCAGGTGGCTGGGCTGGTTTTCGTCGTGGTTGGTGCTGCTCAGGAACACCGAGCTGAGGCGGTCGAACGTCAGCACGCCATCGGGCTTGGGATAAGCAATGCGGGTGTGCTTGGACGCCGGTTCCAGGCAGGCGTGGTCCGGGGTGCTGTGGCGCAGGGTCCACGGCGGGTTGCGCACGCCCAGCTTGGGCAGCAGCCACTGTTCCACGCCGGTCATCAGGGTGGCCACGGTCTGGCCCTTCTTGAACCACTGCTTGAAGTTCTTGGCCTGCTGCAGTTCGGTGAACAGCCAGCTGGCTTCGAACGCCTGCGGGTAGGCGGTCAGTTCGTCGTGCTGGCGGTCGGCCACCAGCGCATCGAAGGCGGCGTCGGCGCACAGCATGCCGGTCTTGATGGCCGCGTGGCTGCCCTTGATGCGGCTGACGTTGAGGTAGCCGGCCTCGCAGCCGACCAGCGCGCCGCCGGGGAACACCGTCTTCGGCAGTGACATCAGGCCACCGGCGGTGATGGCGCGCGCGCCGTAGCCGACGCGGGTGCCGCCTTCCAGGTGCTTGCGGATCTGCGGGTGGGTCTTGAAGCGCTGGAACTCTTCGAACGGGCTCAGCCACGGGTTCTTGTAGTCCAGGCCCACCACGTAGCCCACCGCCACCTTGCCGCCGTCGGCGTGGTACAGGAAGGCGCCGCCATAGGTGTCGTTGTCCAGCGGCCAGCCGGCGGCGTGCACCACCAGGCCCGGCTCATGCTTGGCCGGGTCGATCTGCCACAGCTCCTTGATGCCGATGCCGTAGGCCTGCGGGTCCTTGCCTTCATCCAGCTTGTAACGGGCGATCAGCTGGCGGCCGAGGTGGCCGCGCGCGCCTTCGCCGAAGATCGTGTACTTGGCATGCAGGGCCATGCCGCGTTCGAAGGCCGGACCGATGCTGCCGTCCTTTTCGATGCCCATGTCGCCGGTGGCCACGCCGATCACTTCACCGTTGTCGCCGTACAGCACTTCGGCAGCGGCGAAGCCGGGGAAGATCGCCACTTCCAGCGCCTCGGCCTGCTGTGCCAGCCAGCGGGTCACTTCGCCCAAGCTGATGATGTAGTTGCCTTCGTTGTGGAAGCATTCGGGCAGCAGCGCGTTGGGCGTGCTGCGCGAACCGGTCTCGCTGAGGAACAGGAATTCATCGCGGGTGACCTTCTGCTTCAGCGGCGCGCCGCGCTCGGCCCAGTCCGGGAACAGTTCGGTCAGTGCCCGCGGGTCCATGACCGCGCCGGACAGTACATGCGCGCCGGGCTCGGAGCCCTTTTCCAGCACGCACACCGACAGTTCACGGCCGGCTTCGATCGCGCGCTGGCGCAGGCGGATGGCGGTGGCCAGGCCGGCAGGACCGGCGCCGACGATCACCACGTCGAATTCCATTACTTCACGCGGGGGCAGGGCGTTGGCTTCAGCGCTCATCGAATGCATGACTCGTGGGTAGTGCCGGCATCGGGGCCACCGGCGGTGCCTGGGAATCGCGCGTGCTGCCACGTGCGAAACGCTTGTTTGAATGTGTCAGGGTACCGGGCCGCGCGTGATCGAGCTAGATCGCCGATGTTCACGTCATGATTGCTGCGGTGCAGCGTAATGCGCGTGGCCGGGCAAGTGCCTACCCCGGTTGGCACAGTGTTTCATCGCCCGGCCCCGCTTCCGCGTGGACCAAGGCCCACAGCTACCAGACGCGATGCTTGCCGATGACCGACAATGGCCCGGTCCTGACTGCGCGTGAGTGCCATGGCTTTGCATCCGTACGATCTGTTCGATGTCCGTTCCCTGCTCAGAGAGGAAGAGCGCGCGGTGCAGGACAGCGTGGCCCGCTTCACCAACGAGCGCGTGCTGCCGATCATCGGCGATGCCTTCGACCAGGCCCGCTTCCCCGAGGAGCTGGTGCCGGAAGTGGCGGCCCTGGGCCTGCTCGGTGCGACCCTGCCGTCTGAATATGGCGGTGGCGACCTGGGCGCGGTCAGTTACGGGCTGATCTGCCAGGAACTGGAACGCGGCGACTCGGGCCTGCGCAGTTTTGTTTCCGTGCAGAGCTCGCTGTGCATGTACCCCATCTACGCCTACGGCAGCGAGGAACAGCGGCGGCAGTGGCTGCCGGCGATGGCCCGTGGCCAGCTGATCGGCTGCTTCGGCCTGACCGAAGCGCATGGCGGTTCGGACCCGGCCGCGATGAAGACCCGCGCGGTACGCGACGGCAGCGACTGGCGCATCAGCGGCAGCAAGATGTGGATCACCAGCGGCCCGGTGGCGGACCTGGCCATTGTCTGGGCGCAGACCGAAGACGGTATCCAGGGCTTCGTGCTGGAAAAGGGCATGGCCGGTTTCACCAGCCAGGAAATCAAACACAAGATGAGCCTGCGCGCCTCGCTCACCGGTGCCCTGTTCTTCGATGATGTGCGCGTGCCCGACAGCCACCGCCTGCCCAACGTGAAGGGGCTGAAGGGTCCGCTGGGCTGCCTGACCCAGGCCCGCTTCGGCATCAGCTGGGGCCCGATCGGTTCGGCCATTGCCTGTCTGGATGAAGCGCTGGGCTATGCCAAGGAACGGGTGCTGTTTGGCCGACCGTTGGCCGCCACCCAGAGCGCGCAGATCAAGCTGGCCGAAATGGCCCGCCGCATCACCACCGCGCAGCTGCTGGCCCTGCAGCTGGGCCGCCTGAAGGAAGCTGGCCAGCTGCAGCCGCAGCAGGTCAGCCTGGCCAAGTGGAACAACTGCCGCATGGCCATCGACATCGCCCGCGAGTGTCGCGACCTGCTGGGTGGGGCCGGCATCACCACCGAACACGTGGCGATCCGCCATGCGTTGAACCTGGAATCGGTGATTACCTATGAAGGCACCGAAACCGTGCACCAGCTGGTGATTGGCCGCGAGCTGACGGGTATCAACGCGTTCTGACCGTCATCCACGCATGGCGTGGATCTACCGGGTAGGTCCACCAGAAAGCGGTACAGGTAGGTGCCAACCTTGGTTGGCACGCAGTGGGCACCGCGGTCGTGCGCGCGTCACGCGCCGCCGGCAAACCCGCGCTGGCGCCAGGCTTCGTACATCAGTACGGCCACGGTGTTGGACAGGTTGAGGCTGCGGTTGCCCGGCTGCATCGGCAGGCGCAGGCGCTGGCCGTCGGGCAGGGCGTCGAGCACATCCTGCGGCAGGCCACGGCTTTCGGGGCCGAACAGGAACGCATCGCCGTCTTCAAAAGCCACGCTGTCGTAGCGCACGCTGGCCCGGGTACTGAGTGCGAACAACCGTTTCGGCGCGATGCGCGCCAGCGCGGTGTCCAGGTCGGGGTGCACCTGCAGGCGCGAATACTCGTGGTAGTCCAGCCCGGCGCGCTTGAGCTGCTTGTCTTCCAGTGCGAACCCGAGCGGTTCGACCAGGTGCAGCTGCGCGCCGGTGTTGGCGCAGAGCCGGATCACATTGCCCGTGTTGGGCGGGATTTCCGGTTGGAACAGGATCACGTGGAACTGGGGCGCGGCATTCATCGGTGCAGTGTACCTGCCACCACTGCCGCCTTTACGGCGCACGCCCTGCGCGGGGCAGGGCGGCACCGGTTACGGGCGCAGCAGCACCTGGGCGGTTTCGCTGGCCAGGGCCTGCAGATCGGCGGCGCTGGGGCGAACCTGCAGGGTCGGCAGGTTGGTGATCACCTGGTTGGCCACCGAGGTGGCAGCGGCAGCCAGGGTGGCGGCGTAGCGCTGTGCTTCCTGTTCGGCGGCCAGGGCGACCCGCTGTTCCAGGCTGGGGCGCACTTCGACGGCGGCCAGGGTGGTGATCGGCATTGCAGCGGCGACCGGGGCAGCCACGTAGCCGTTGCGTTCGGCCAGCTGGTCAGCACTCGGGCGCACCTGCACTGCTGCCAGGGTGGGGATGCCGCTGGCCTGTTCCCAAGCCTGCTGGGCCAGCTGGTCGGCGGCCGGGCGCACCTGCACGGTGTCCAGGGTCGTGATGGATTCGGAGGCCTGCACCGACGAAACAACCGCGGTGCCGGCGATCAGGGCGATGGCGATGGCAATGGTCTTGGCGTTCATGACGGGGCCTGTTTAGTGTTTTTGAGCGGTGGTGTGGTAGTAAGGTAGTACACCAATTCTGGGCATGCAAGAGAAATTTTCGATTTTCTCTATTTGTTCAGCGTTCAGTCAGTTTCGATCTGAAGCCCTTCCTGGCGCAGGAACTACACAGCAATCGCCGTGCCAACTTTCAAGCGTTGATTTCAAAGGGTTTTTTGCGGTCTTCGGAGTGTCCGCGGGGCGGACACCTGTCCGTTCGGCAGGCCGTGGACACTGTCCGGACGCGCTGGCGCGGCTTACGTGACCGCTACGGCGGGGCGGTCTGGTGCCCTCAGGGCAGTGACTGCTGGCCGATACCGGGCGGGCAGGACACACGCTAGGATCGGCATTCACCAACGTGACCAAGGATCTGGAAATGTCTTTCGCCCTGCGCCCGCGCACCGCGCTGCTCGCCGTTGCCCTCAGCACCGCCCTCGGCACGCTTGCGCCGACCACCGCCCTGGCGGCCAAGCCGGCCGCGCCGGCCAAGGTGGACATTCCCTTCGAGCAGTTCACCCTGCCCAACGGCCTGCGCGTGATCGTGCACACCGACCGCAAGGCGCCGATCGTGGCGGTGAACGTCTGGTACCACGTGGGCAGCAAGGACGAGCCGGCCGGCCGTACCGGCTTCGCCCATCTGTTCGAACACCTGATGTTCCAGAGCAGCGAAAACCACGACGGCGAATACTTCGAACCGTTCAAGCAGGTGGGTGCCACCGGCCAGAACGGCACCACCAATACCGACCGCACCAACTACTTTGAGAACGTGCCGACCACCGCGCTGGACATGGCACTGTGGATGGAATCGGACCGCATGGGCCACCTGGTGGGGGCGATCGACCAGGCCGCGCTGGACGAACAGCGTGGCGTGGTGCAGAACGAGAAGCGCCAGGGCGAAAACCAGCCCTATGGCCAGGTCTGGGAAAAGCTGAACCGCGCGCTGTATCCGGCCGGCCACCCGTACCACCACAGCGTGATCGGGTCGATGAACGACCTCAACGCGGCCTCGCTGGATGACGTGAAGACCTGGTTCCGCACCTGGTACGGCCCGAACAACGCGGTGCTGGTGCTGGCCGGTGATATCGACCTGGCCACCGCCAAGGAAAAGGTGGCGCGCTACTTCGGCAGCATCCCGGCCGGCCCGACCATGGCGCAGCCGAAGGTGGACGTGGCCAAGCGCGATGCCGATACCCGCGAAGTGATGACCGACAAGGTGCCGCAGGCGCGCATCTACCGCGCCTGGAACGTGGCCCAGGTCGGCACGGCCGACATCGACCAGCTGCAGCTGCTGGCCGAAGTGCTGGGCGGTGCCAAGTCCTCGCGCCTGAGCCAGCGCCTGCAGCACCAGGACAAGCTGGTGGACAACATCAGCGCCGGTGCCTACGCCTCGCAGCTGGGGTCCAACTTCATGGTGATGGCCACGGTGAAGAAGGGCCAGGATCCGGCCCGCATCGAGAAGATCATCGACGAGGAAATCGAGCGCCTGCTGAAGGACGGCCCGACCGCCGATGAACTGGCGCGCGCCAAGACCGGCTTCCGCGCCGGCTTCATCCGTGGCATCGAGCGCATTGGCGGCTTCGGCGGCAAGGCCGACGCGCTGGCCGAATGCGCGGTCTACACCGGCGACCCGGGCTGCTTCCGCACCTCGCTGGCCAACATCGACAAGGCTACCGCCGCCGATCTGAAGCGCCTGGGGGCACAGTGGCTGGACAAGGGCAGCCACACCCTGGTGGTGGAACCGGGCGAGCGCGTGGCACTGAAGGAAGAAGCCTCGGCCACGCCCAAGCCGTTCAACGTGCCGGCCGTGGACAGCAAGTACAGCACCCTGCCCGAGCAGGTCGACCGCAAGGCCGGCGTGCCGCAGACCCGCGAATTCCCGCAGTTGAAGTTCCCGGCCCTGCAGCGCGCCACCCTGAAGAACGGCACCAAGGTGGTGCTGGCCGAGCGCCACGAGATTCCGGTGGTGCAGTTCAGCTACCAGTTCCCGGGTGGCTTCACCGCCGACCAGGGGCGCAAGCCGGGCACGGCCAACTTCACCATGAGCCTGATGACCGAAGGCGCCGGCAAGCTGGGTTCGCTGGCCTTCGCCGATGCCGCCGATGCGCTGGGCGCCAGCCTGGATGCCTCGGCCGGGCTGGATTCGGTGGATGTTGAACTGTCCGCACTGAAGGAAAACCTGGTGCCGTCGCTGGCGCTGTATGCCAGCCTGCTGCGCGAACCGCGCTTCGAGCAGGGCGAGATCGACCGCGTAAAGGCCTCGTGGATCGCCGGCATCCAGCAGGAAAAGGTCAACCCCAATGCGGTGGCCATGCGCGTGCTGCCGCCGCTGCTGTACGGCAAGGGGCACCCGTATGCGATTCCGTTCACCGGCAGCGGTGACGAAGCGGGCATCGCCAGCCTGGGCCGCGAAGACCTGGTCGATTTCCACCGCGACTGGCTGCGCCCGCAGGACGGCACCCTGATCGTGGTGGGCGACACCACCCTGGCCGAGATCGTGCCGCTGCTGGACAAGCAGCTGGGCGACTGGAAGGCCAGCGGCGATGCGCCCACGGTCAAGGCTACCACCGCCGTTGCCGTGCCCAGCGCACCGCGCGTGTTCCTGATCGACCAGCCGGGTGCGGTGCAGGCCAACCTGTTCGCCGGCCAGGTGGTTCCGCCGTCCAGCGATGCCGGCTCGACCCGCTTCGACATCGCCAACGGCGTGATCGGTGGCGACTTCACCTCGCGCCTGAACATGAACCTGCGCGAGGACAAGCACTGGTCCTACGGTGCCCGCACCATGGCCAGCAACACCGTGGGCCAGCGCCCGTGGATGGCGATGGCGCCGGTGCAGATCGACAAGACCGGCCCGGCGCTGGCGGAAATGCGCAAGGAGATCGCCGGCTTCGCCGATGGCAGCAAGCCGGCCACCGAGGCCGAGGTCAACCGCATCCGCAACATCCAGACCCTGAGCCTGCCGGGTGCGTATGAAACCGCCGCGGCCGTGGCCTCGACCATTGGCAACATCGTGCAGTTCAAGCGTCCCGACGACTACGTGCTGCGCCGCAAGGCGGAGATCGAAGCGATGACCCCGGCGCAGGTGCAGCAGGCAGCTGCCGAGATCAAGCCGCAGGCGCTGACCTGGGTGGTGGTGGGTGACCTGAAGCAGACCGAAGCAGCGGTGCGCGCGCTGAACCTGGGCGAGGTGACCGTGATCGATGCCGACGGCAACCCGGTGAAGAAATAAGGGATGTGCCTGCCCGCCCCGGCGGGCAGGCCTCCTGTGGTAGCGGGGGGGGGGGGGGCCGGGGGGGGGGTGGGGGGGGGGGGGGGGGGGGGGGGGGGGGGGGGGGGGGGG
>NZ_JACVUD010000071.1:0-22637 GCF_016624905.1 Stenotrophomonas sp. S49
GCCCTGGCCGCCTCCTGGGAGCAGCCGGCGGCCAGGGCCACGGCCAGCGGAAGGAGCATCAGCGGATTACGCATGAATCGGGACCGTTACGGGGATCAAACCCCAATGGTACCTCCCTCCGGCCCCGCAGGCGTTGCGCGATGCGGGGTAAGGCCGGCCGGGGGGCCCCCCTGCGGCGTTGGTAGGTGCCAACCTTGGTTGGCACGGTGTGTCAGCGCCCGGCGTGGGCCCAGTGCCGACCAAGGTCGGCACCTACCAGGGCAGGGCTTACAGCTTGTAGCCGGAATGGATCGAAACGATGCCGCCGGTCAGGTTCTTGTAGTGGCAGCGCTCGAAACCGGCCTGCCCCATCATCGCCTTCAGTTCTTCCTGCGGCGGGTGCTTGCGGATGCTTTCGGCCAGGTACTGGTAGCTGTCCGAATCGTTGGCGAACAGCTTGCCCAGCTTCGGCAGGATCCTGAACGAGTGGAAATCGTAGATCGGCTTGAACCAGTCGGCGGTGACTTCGGAGAACTCCAGCACGCGGGCCTGGCCGCCCACCTTCAGCACGCGGTACATCTCGCGCAGGCCGGCATCCTTGTCGGTCACGTTGCGCAGACCGAAGGCGATGGTGACCAGATCGAAGCTGTTGTCCGGGAACGGCAGGGCTTCGGCGTTGCACTGCACGTAGTCCAGGCCCAGCACCAGGCCACGGTTGGTCAGGCGATCACGGCCGACCGACAGCATGCCGGCGTTGATGTCGCCCAGCACCACCGAGCCCTCGGCGCCCACGCGCTCCTTCAGCAGGGCGGCGATGTCGCCGGTGCCGCCGGCCAGGTCGAGCACGCGGTCGCCCGGCTTCACCTGCGCGGTGGCTACGTAGTAGCGCTTCCAGGCCCGGTGCACGCCCAGGCTCATCAGGTCGTTCATCAGGTCGTAGTTGCGCGCGACCGAAGTGAACACCTGCCCGACCAGCTTCTGCTTGTCCTTGGCGTCGACGTCGCGGAACCCGAAGTGGGTGGTACCGGATTTGTAGGGGGATTCGCTCATGCCCCCGATTATCGCACCGCTGGGGCCGCTGCGGGGCAACGGCGCCGTATCATGGCCGGCCATGACCCACCGGAGCCCCGCATGATCACCACGCCCGACTACCAGGCCCTGCTGCAGACCGCCATTGCCGAAGCCCGCCAGGGCCTGGCCGAAGGCGGCGTGCCGATCGGCGCGGCGCTGTACCACAACGATGGCCGCCTGCTGGGCTGCGGCCACAACCGCCGCGTGCAGGAAGGCGACCCGTCGGTGCACGGCGAAACCGATGCCTTCCGCAAGGCCGGCCGCCAGCGCCGCTACCAGGACACCATCATGGTGACCACCCTGGCCCCGTGCTGGTACTGCTCCGGGCTGGTGCGCCAGTTCAACATCGGCACCGTGGTGGTGGGCGAATCGCGCACCTTCCAGGGCGGCATCGACTGGCTGCGCGAGAACGGCGTGAACGTGATCGACTTGGACAGCCAGGAATGCGTGGATCTGCTGGGCGGTTTCATTGCGCAGCATCCGGACATCTGGAACGAAGACATCGGCGAATAAGCCGCCGCGCCGTGAAGGCGCTGCACGCTTTATGAATTCTTCAGCGCCGGCACCGCCTTGTGCCGGCTGCGTCTGCGGCGTTGCGTGCGCACTGCTGCACAGTCAGCCACGTCAGTTGCACACACGCCACTAACATCGCGTGCACGCAAGGGGCCTACGGTGGAATGCACCGGGGCCCGTTGCTCCGGCGGAGCCAGCCGATGAGCGCGCACGCCGCACCTTCCCTGCCCGACCACCCGGCCGTTGCCGGCATCCGCGAACGCCTGCGCCAGCAGTTCGCGCTGCACCGCCGTGGCGCGCCGTTCTGGGCTGCCTACCAAGGCCTGCAGCTGGAAGTGATGCGCGAGCACCCGCGCGACCAGGTGCAGCTGTGCAATGCCATGGCCGACATGGCCGAAGCACTGGGCGCGGTGGAGCATGCGCAACTGCTGGATGCGCACACCGGATGCACGCCGCACTGACACTGCATGCACCGGCAACCCACGACACTCGGCATCAGCCCCCACTCCCTTTCACCTTCTGCCCATTGGATCGTCATGCACGCTGAAGTCCCCACCATTCCCCCGGTCATCAATGTCGACGCCGAGCTGGACCACTGGCGCCGCCAGCATGCCGATGGCGCGCTTGCGCACAACTCGTTCGGTTCGTACGTGCCGTGGGTCAAGTTCGCCTGCGATTCGCTGATCACCCAACCGCGTGCCAGCGATGCGCAGCGCGACGAGATGTTCCAGACCCAGTACGCCCTGCAGATCATGCCGCGCCTGACCGAGGCGCAGGCCCGCGAGTTCGTCGAACGCTGCTGGCAGCACGTCTACCAGAGCAGCCCGGTGCGCAGCCAGCAGGCGCCGCGCCTGCGCGCCTGAGGCCCGCCGCTGCACGGCCCGTGCACGGGCCAGTGCCGATCATCCGCGTCATTCCCCTGGAACGACCCCGATGAGCGCACGCAACCTGTTCAACACCCTGGCCAAGAAGGCCTCCGCCGCGGCGGGCTCGCCGTGGACCTTCCTGGCAGCGATCAGCATCGTGGTGCTGTGGGGCATCAGCGGCCCGGTGTTCGGTTTCAACGACACCTGGCAGCTGGTCATCAACACCGGCACCACCATCATCACCTTCCTGATGGTGTTCCTGATCCAGCACACGCAGAACTCTGATACCGCGGCGATGCAGATCAAGCTGGACGAGCTGATCCGCGCCACGGCCGATGCCAACAACGAGTTGCTGGATCTGGAAGAGATGGATGAGGAGCGGCTGGAGGAGATCCGCGCCGAGTACGAGCGCATGGCCCGCGAGGCGGGTGACGCACTGGCGCGGGTACGCGCATGCCGCGTTCCCCCGCGCGATGATGAAGCGGTGTAGCGCCCGCGCCGGGCCATGCCCGGCGAGCGCGCAGCGCGGAATAGCCCCACACGCACCCAGGGCGCATGCTGATGGATACATCCAGACCTGCTCCGCAGACTGGCTCAATGTTCAGCCGTCATCTTCAGCGTGGCCGCGAATCTCGCATCGATGGGTACTACGTACTCACCACCGTCGTACTGCAACGACGCCCCATATTCGCAGATCCTCGCTGCGCTGCGTGCCTTGTAGATACTCTGCGCTTCATCGAATGCGCGGGAATCAGCCGTTCATTTGCATGGGTGGTCATGCCTGACCATGTTCATTGGTTGGTGCAGCTACGCGCAGGAACACTCGCACGGATGATGGGAACGTTGAAATCGCGAAGCAGCCGACTGATTGGGCAACAGTTCGGGGTCGAGACGCCCTTGTGGCAACCGAGCTATTTCGACCACGGCGTTCGTAATGAGGCTGCGCTGAGGCGCCACGCGCTGTATATCCTCGGAAACCCGATCCGTGCAGGTCTCGCTACCGCGCTGGACGAATACCCGTTCGCCTGGTGCCGCTGGCCCATGTGGTAGCGCCGGGTCGCACCCGGCGAGCGCGCAGCGCGGCCATGGCGAAGAGCCGCCGGGCATGGCCCGGCGCTACCGGATTACGCACGCCGGGTAGCGCCGGGTCTCACCCGGCGAGCGCGCAGCGCGGCCATGGCGAAGAACCGCCGGGCATGGCCCGGCGCTACCGTTGTCAGCTGCGCTCGCGCCAGCCGCCGCCCATCACCTTGTACAGGGTGATGCGGTTGGCCTGCTGTGCCAGCTGCGCCTGCAGCTGGGTCTGCTGTGCGCTGTAGGCGGTGCGGCGCGCATCGAGCAGGGTGACGAAGCTGTCCAGGCCGGCGTCATAGCGTGCCTGCGACAGGCGGTTGGCCAGCTCGGCCGCTTCCACCAGACGCTGCTGCGAGGCCACCTGCTCGTCCAGGCTGACGTTCAGCGCCAGCGCATCGGCGGTTTCGCGGAAGCCGGTCTGGATCGACTTTTCATACTCGGCCAGTGCGATATCGCGCTCGGCATTGGCTACGGCCAGGTTCGCGCGCAGCTTGCCGCCCTGGAAGATCGGCAGGGTGATGGTCGGAAGGAAGCTCCACACCCGGGTGCCACTGTCGAACAATCCAGACAGTTCGCCCGAGCTGCTGCCTACGCTGCCGGTCAGCTGGATGCTGGGGAAGAACGCGGCGCGCGCGGCACCGATGTTGGCATTGGCGGCCAGCAGCTGGTGTTCGGCGGCCATGATGTCCGGGCGCTGCAGCAGCACGTCGCTGGGCAGCCCCGCCGGCGGCGGCGCCAGCGCCAGTACCTGCGGTGCGATGCTGTCCGGCAGCAGTGCCGGATCGACCTGGCCACCGGCCAGCAGCGCCAGTGCATTGCGGTCCTGCGCCAGCTGGCCGCGCAGACGCGCCGCGTCGGTGCGTGCGGTTTCCACCAGCGTGCGCGTCTGGCTGAGCTCCAGGCCCGAGCTGCCACCGCGCTCGTGGCGTGCTTCGGCCAGGCGCAGCGAGTCCTCGTAGGTCTTCAGGGTCGCTTCGGCAATCTTCAGCTGCTGCTGGTCGGCGCCGTAGGTCAGCCATGCGGTGGCGGTCTCGGCCACCAGGCTCAGCTGCGCGTTACGGCGGTTGGCGGCCACGGCGAAGTACTGCTGCAGCGCCGCTTCGCTCAGGTTGCGCACGCGGCCGAACAGATCCAGCTCGAACTCGGCCACGCCCAGGTTGGCGCTGAACTGTTCGCTGACCGGCACATCACCGCCGCTGCGCTGCATCTGCCCCTGCGCGGCCAGCGCGGGCACGCGGTCGGCGCGCTGTACGCGGTACTGGCCGCGCGCCTTTTCCACGTTCAGCACGGCCACGCGCAGGTCGCGGTTGTTGGCCAGGGCCTGGCCGATCACCTCCTGCAGGCGCGCATCGGTGAAGAAATCGCGCCAGCCGACGGCGGCCGCATCGGCCACCTCACCTTCGGTGGCTTCAGCCGGCCACTGCGCGGGAATGCCAGGGGCGACGGCGGTGTTCTTCGGCACCAGGGTGGAACAGCCGCCCAGCACAAGGGCCACGGCGGCAGAAAGAACAAGGGTATGGAATTTCATGGCGACACCTTGGGGTCACGATGGCGGCGCCGGACAGGGCCCGGCGCCGCCGGCAGGGTTACGCCGCGGTCTTGCGCTTGAACACGCGCTGCACGACCACGAAGAACAACGGAATGAAGAACACGCCCAGCACGGTGCCGACCAGCATGCCGCCCAGCACGCCGGTGCCGATGGCACGCTGCGCACCGGAACCCGCACCGGAGGCGATGGCCAGCGGCAGCACGCCCAGGCCGAAGGCCAGCGAGGTCATGAGGATCGGGCGCAGACGGTCACGCACGGCGTGCATGGTCGCTTCGATCAGGCCAACGCCCTTCTCCAGGTTTTCCTTGGCGAATTCCACGATCAGGATCGCGTTCTTGCTGGTCAGGCCCACCGTGGTCAGCATCGCCACCTGGAAGTAGATGTCGCGTTCCATGCCACGGAAGGTGTTGGCCAACACGGCACCCAGGATGCCCAGCGGCGCCACCAGCAGCACCGAGGTCGGCACGCTCCAGCTTTCATACAGGGCGGCCAGGCACAGGAACACGATCATCAGCGACAGCGTGTACAGCAGCGGGGTCTGCGAACCGGCCTGGCGTTCCTGGTAGGACAGCGCGGTCCATTCGATCTCGAAGCCCGCCGGCAGGTCCTTGGCGATGCGCTCGATCTCGGCCATGGCATCGCCCGAGGCAACGCCGGCGGCCGGCTCACCCTGGATTTCCATCGCCGACACGCCGTTGTAGCGTTCCAGGCGCGGCGAACCGTAATCCCAGCGCTTGGTGGCGAAGGCACTGAACGGCACCATCTCGCCCTGCCCGTTCTTCACCGACCAGACGTTGAAATCGTCCGGGTTCATGCGGAACGGTGCATCGGCCATCACGTACACGCGCTTGACCCGGCCACGGTCGATGAAGTCATCGATGTAGCTGCTGCCCCAGGCCGCGGCCAAGGTGTTGTTGATCGAGCTGATCGACAGACCCAGCGCGTTGGCCTTTTCCACGTCCACGTCGATGCGCAGCTGCGGCGTATCTTCCTGACCGTTGGGGCGCACGTTGGCCAGCAGCTTGCTCTGCCCTGCCGCACCCAGCAGCTGGTTGCGCGCGGCCAGCAGGGCGTCGTGGCCCTTGCCGCTGGTGTCCTTCAGGAAGAACGTATAGCCCGAACCAATGCCCAGCTCCGGCATGGCCGGCGGCGGGAAGGCGAAGATGAAGGCGTCCTTGATCTGGCCCAGTGCGCCCATCGCACGCCCGGTGATCGCACCCACGCTCTGGTCGGCATCACGCTCGCTCCAGTCCTTCAGCTTCACGAACGCCATGCCCGCGTTCTGGCCCATGCCGGCGAAGCTGAAGCCCTGCACCGCGAAGATCGACTCGACGGCGTCGGCTTCGTTCTTCAGGAAGTGGTCTTCCAGCTTGGCCATCGCTTCCAGGGTACGCTCCTGGGTGGCGCCGACCGGGGTCTGAACCAGCGCCATCATGATGCCCTGGTCTTCGTTGGGCAGGAACGAGCTGGGCAGGCGCGCGAACAGCACGCCCATCACCACGGCCAGCGCCAGAAAGATGCCCATGAAGCGCCACGGGCGGTGGATGATGCCCTTCACGCCGCGCTGGTAGGTTTCGCTGGAACGGTCGAAGCCGCGGTTGAAGCCGTTGAAGAACCGGCCGACCAGGCCACGGTGGGCCACATGGTGCTCGCCCTTCTTCAGCGGCTTGAGCATGGTGGCGCACAGCGCCGGGGTCAGCACGATCGCCACCAGCACCGACAGCGCCATGGCCGAAACAATGGTGGCCGAGAACTGGCGATAGATGATGCCGGTGGAGCCGCTCATGAAGGCCATCGGCACGAACACCGCCGACAGCACCAGGCCGATGCCCACCAGCGCGCCGGTGATCTGGCTCATCGACTTGCGGGTGGCTTCCAGCGGCGACAGGCCCTCTTCGGACATGATGCGTTCGACGTTCTCCACCACCACGATGGCATCGTCCACCAGCAGGCCGATGGCCAGCACCATGGCGAACATGGTCAGCATGTTCACCGAGAAGCCCAGCGCAGCCAGCACGCCGAAGGTACCCAGCAGCACCACCGGCACCGCGATGGTGGGAATGAGGGTGGCGCGGAAGTTCTGCAGGAACAGGTACATCACCACGAACACCAGCACGATCGCTTCGATCAGGGTCTTGATGACGCCCTTGATCGAGACCTTCACGAACGGGGTGGTGTCGTACGGAATGACCGTTTCCAGGCCGGCCGGGAAGCTGGCCTTCATGTCATCCAGTGCCGCGCGCACGCCTTCGGCGGTATCCAGCGCGTTGGCGCCGGTGGCCAGGGTGATGGCGATACCGGTGGACGGCTTGCCGTTGTAGCGGGTGACGAAGTCGTAGCTTTCCGCGCCCAGTTCCACGCGGGCGACGTCGCCCAGGCGCAGTTCGCTGCCATCGGTGCCACCGCGCACCAGGATGTTGCGGAACTGCTCCGGGGTCTGCAGGCGGTCCTGCGCGTTGATGGTGGCGTTGAGCTGCTGGCCCTTTACCGACGGCGCACCACCCAGCTGGCCGATGGCCACCTGTGCGTTCTGCGCGGTGATCGCTGCGGTCACTTCATCGACCGACAGCTTGTAGGTGTGCAGCTTGTTCGGGTCCAGCCAGATGCGCATGGCGTACTTGCCGCCGAACACCTGGATGTTGCCCACGCCCGGCACGCGGCTGAGGGTGTCGACGACATTCGAACCCACGTAGTCGGCGATGTCGTTGGCATCCATGCTGCCATCGTTGGACACAAAGCCCAGCACCTGCAGGAAGCCGCTGCTGGACTTGGCCACGTTGATGCCCTGCCGCTGTACTTCCTGCGGCAGCAGCGGCATGGCCAGCTGCAGCTTATTCTGCACCTGCACCTGGGCGATGTCCGGGTTGGTGCCGGCTTCGAAGGTGAGGGTGATGGTGGCCTGGCCGTTGGCCGAGCTGTTGGACGAGAAGTAGATCAGGCCATCCAGGCCCTTCATGTTCTGCTCGATGATCTGCGTGACCGAGTCCTCGACCACCTTGGCCGATGCACCGGGGTAGGTGGCGCTGATCTCGACGGCCGGCGGGGCCACTTCGGGATACATCGACACCGGCAGCTTCATCACCGCCAGCGCACCGGCCAGCATGATGATGATGGCGATCACCCACGCGAAGATGGGTCGATCAATAAAGAAACGTGCCATGGAATTCTCCGCTTACTTCGCGTCGCCGGCCGGCTGCGCGGCAGGCTGCGGGGCGGCGTCCGGCGTGGCCGGAGCAGCGCCCTTCTCGGTGGCCTGCACGGGCATGCCGGGGCCAATCTTCTGCAGGCCTTCAACAATGACCTTGTCACCCGGCTGCAGGCCGTCCTCGACCAGCCACTTGTCGGCGATCGCGCGGCTGACCTTCACCGGACGCACTTCCACCTTGTTGTCCTTGCCCACCACCATGGCGCTGGTATCGCCCTTGGCGTCGCGGGCGATGCCCTGCATCGGCACCAGCACCGCATCGGCACGCACGCCGCCGCCGATCACCGCGCGCACGTACATGCCCGGCATCAGCAGGCCGTCGGGGTTGTCCACCTTCACCCGCAGCGCGTAGCTGCCGGTGGTCGGGTCCACGCTCACTTCGGAAAACTCCAGCGCGCCCTTGTGCGGGAACTCGCTGCCGTCTTCCAGCAGGATGGTGACCGGCAGGGTCTGGTTGTCCTGCAGGCGGCCGGCGGCCAGTTCGCGGCGCAGCTGCAGCAGCTCGGCCGAGGACTGGGTCAGGTCGACGTAGATCGGGCTGAGCTGCTGCACGGTGGCCAGCGCGTCGGCCTGGCCGGCGCTGACCAGCGCGCCCTGGGTGACGCTGGACTTGCCGATGCGGCCGCTGATGGGCGCGGTGATGCGGGCATAGCCCAGGGTGACGTTGGCCGCATCCAGCGAGGCCTTGGCGGCACCGACATCGGCCTCGGCCTGCTTCTGCGCGGCCACGGCGTTTTCCAGGTCCTGCTGGCTGACCGCATCGACCTTGGCCAGTTCGGTAATGCGCTTGGCGCTCAGGCGTGCGGCGTTGGCGGTGGCTTCGGCGCGGGCCAACTGGGCGCGGGCGCTGTTGGCCTGGGCGCGGTAGCTAGCGTCTTCAATCTGGTACAGCGGCTGCCCTTCCTTCACCAGGCCGCCTTCAGCGAACAGGCGCTTGGCGACGATGCCGCTGACCTGCGGGCGCACTTCGGCCACCAGGAAGGCATTGGTACGGCCGGGCAGCTCGCGGGTCAGGCCCACGCTTTCCGACTTCAGGGTTACCACGGTCACCTGGCCGGGGCCTTGCTGGGGCTGTTCGGGTTGGCCACCGCAGGCGGCCACGGTCGCGGCGATGGCCAGCGACAGCAGGAAAGGACGGATTCGGGTCAGGTGCATGGGGCTGGGGGCTCGCGGGTAGAGGAAATTCTCAGGGCGCCCTGATACGACTGCCGGGCACCAGAAACGGGCTGGGTGGTCGCGAGGGGGCTGCCCTCCCCGGGGCATGGGCAGGCGCACATACACGGCGGGGAGCGTGGATGCGAAATATACATACATGCTTGTTTGTTTGTAAAGCGGTACAATTCAGCCAGGTTTCACCGGCATTCGTACCCACTCACCGACCCATGGCGCGCAAGACCAAAGAGGACACCCAGGCCACCCGCGAAGGCATCCTTGATGCTGCCGAGGCCTGTTTCCATGAACACGGGGTGGCCCGCACCACGCTGGAGATGATCGGCGCGCGCGCCGGCTATACCCGCGGCGCGGTGTACTGGCACTTCAAGAACAAGACCGAGGTGCTGGCCGCGATCATCCAGCGGGTGCACCTGCCCTTCATGCAGGAGCTGGAACGCACGTCCAGCGATGAGCGGCAGACACCGATCCACGACCTGCGCGCGGTGATGATCTACTCGTTCATCGAACTGTCCGAGGACGAGCGCCTGCGCAAGACCATGGAAATCATGCTGCGCAGCGATGCCTCGTCGGAAAGCCGGGCGCTGGCCGAACTGCAGCAGTCCGGCTTCCGCGATGCGCTGGACCGGATGGAACGTGCGCTGCGCCGGGCGCAGGACCTGGGCCAGCTGCGCGCCGGTGCCGACCCGAAGATTGCCGCGCGCATGCTGCACGCCACCGTGCTGGGCGTGCTGCACGGGGCGATGGTGGAACCGGAGCTGATGGACCTCAAGCGCGACGGCATGCTGGCGCTGGACATGACCCTGGCCGCCTACGTGAAGGACGGCGTGTTCGTGCCGGGGTCGATTCCCGAGCCGCTGCCGTAGGGTCGGCGCCACCTGGTAGATCCACGCCATGCGTGGATCCGCACGCGCATGGGATCCGACCCCATGAAAAAGGCCGCCTTTCGGCGGCCTCATGCGTTATGGGTCGGGGGGGCAGAGCCCTCGCTGGCGCGAGGGATCCGACCCCGCCTGGCATTACAGGATGTAGCGGCTCAGGTCCGGGTCCTGCACCAGTTCACCCAGGTGGGCATCGACGTAGGCGCTGTCGATGGCCAGGGTTTCACCGTCGCGGTCCGGCGCTTCGTAGCTGAGCGAATCCAGCAGGCGCTCCAGCACGGTGTGCAGGCGACGGGCACCGATGTTCTCCTGGCGCTCGTTCACCTGGAAGGCGATCTCGGCCAGGCGGTCGATGGCATCGGCGGTGAAGCTGACCTTGACGCCTTCGGTGCCCAGCAGCGCTTCGTACTGCTTGGTCAGTGCGGCCTTGGGCTCGGTCAGGATGCGCACGAAATCGTTCTTGCTGAGCGCGCCCAGTTCCACGCGGATCGGGAAACGCCCCTGCAGTTCCGGAATCAGGTCGCTGGGCTTGGCCAGGTGGAACGCACCGGAGGCGATGAACAGGATGTGGTCGGTCTTGATCGTGCCGTACTTGGTGGACACGTTGGAACCTTCCACCAGCGGCAGCAGGTCGCGCTGTACGCCTTCGCGCGACACATCGCCACCACCCACGTTGTCTCCGCGCTTGGCGACCTTGTCGATCTCGTCGATGAAGACGATGCCGTGCTGTTCGCAGGCTTCGATCGCCGCGGTGCGGATATCGTCTTCGTTGACCAGCTTGCCGGCTTCTTCTTCCACCAGCAGCGGGCGCGCGGCCTTGATGGTCAGCGTGCGCTTGTGTGCCTTGGCGCCACCGCCCAGGTTGGCGAACATCGACTTCAGCTGCTGGCCCATTTCTTCCATGCCCGGCGGGGTCATGATGTCCATGCTGACGTTGGCAGCCAGATCCAGTTCGATCTCGCGCTCGTCCAGCTCGCCGCTGCGCAGCATCTTGCGGAACTTGATGCGGGTTTCGTTGTCCTGCGCCGACGGTTCGTTGCGTGCGGCTTCCGGATCGAAACCGATACCGCCACTGCGACGCGGCAGCAGCGCATCCAGGATGCGGTCTTCGGCGCGCTCTTCGGCCTGCGTGCGCACGCGCACCTTGGCCTGCTCGCGATAGAGCTTGACCGCGGTGTCGGCCAGGTCACGGATGATCTGCTCCACGTCCTTGCCGACGTAGCCCACTTCGGTGAAGCGGGTCGCTTCGACCTTCACGAACGGCGCGTTGGCCAGGGTGGCCAGGCGGCGTGCGATCTCGGTCTTGCCCACGCCGGTGGGGCCGATCATCAGGATGTTCTTCGGCATCACTTCGTTGCGCAGCTCAGGCACCAGCTGCATGCGGCGCCAGCGGTTGCGCAGGGCGATGGCCACCGCGCGCTTGGCGTCGTGCTGGCCCACGATATGCCGGTCCAATTCCTGCACGATCTCGCGCGGGGTCATGGTGGCAGAGGAAACTTCGATCTTCGACATGGATGTGCTCACGAATGCGTTGTCGATGACGCCGGAACCGAACGGCTCCGGCCGGTAGCGCCGGGCCTTGCCCGGCGGATCGGGGAGCCTTACAGCTCCTCGACCACCACGTTGCGGTTGGTGTAGATGCAGATGTCGCCGGCAATGCCGATGGCTTCGCTGGCAATCGTGCGTGCATCCAGTTCGGTGTGCGCCATCAGCGCGCGTGCGGCCGACAGGGCATAGGAACCGCCGGAACCGATGGCGATGATGCCGTCCTCCGGCTCGATCACATCGCCGGTGCCGCTGATGATCAGCGAGGTTTCCTTGTCGGCCACGGCCAGCAGGGCCTCCAGCTTGCCCAGGCGGCGCTCGGTGCGCCAATCCTTGGCCAGCTCGACGGCCGCGCGCTGCAGTTGGCCATGCTTTTCCAGCTTGGCTTCGAACAGTTCGAACAGGGTGAAGGCATCGGCGGCGGCGCCGGCGAAACCGGCCAGCACCTGGCCGTCGCGGCCAAGCCGGCGGACCTTGCGTGCATTGCCCTTCATCACCGTGTGGCCCAGCGTGACCTGGCCATCACCGGCAATGGCCACGTGCTCGCCGCGGCGGACGCAGACGATGGTGGTGGCGTGGAAAACGTTGGGATTCTGACTGGGGTCCATGCGGCCTCCGATAGCTGTTCACCGGACATGGGGACAGCGGCGGGGGCGATCAAGCCTGCGCGGATGGCTGCCGTTCAGCGGCAGCAATGCGCTCGCGGGCATGGCCCGGCGCTACCCGGTCGGTTTGCGCTTGGCGCGCGGGTGGGACGCGTCGTAGACCTTGGCCAGGTGCTGGAAATCCAGATGGGTGTAGATCTGGGTGGTGGCGATGTCGGCGTGGCCCAGCAGCTCCTGCACGCCGCGCAGATCGCCCGACGATTCCAGGATGTGGCTGGCGAAGCTGTGCCGCAGCATGTGCGGGTGCACGTGCTTGAACAGGCCCTGGCGCTGCGCCAGCTGGCGGATGCGCACCTGCACCGCACGCTGGCTGATCGGCCCGTTGCGGCCGGGAAACACCGGCAGGGCCGGCAACCCGCCACTTTCACTGCGCCAGGCCAGCAACGCCTCGCGTGCCGGCCGCCCGAACGGCACCCGGCGCTGGCGGTTGCCCTTGCCCATCACGTTCACCAGGCCGCTGGCGAAATCCAGGTCGCGCCAGGTCAGCGCGCAGACTTCGCTCAGGCGCAGGCCCGACGAATAGAATAGTTCCAGCAGCGCGCGGTCGCGACGGCCCAGCTCACCTTCCGGCTCCAGCTCGACCAGCTGCACCGCTTCATCGGCATCCAGCACCTGCGGCAGGCGCCGCGGCGCGCGCGGTGCCTTCAGGGTGGCCGCGGGGCTGGCCTCGATGCGGCCATGGCGCAGCAGCCAGGCGTAGAAGCTGCGGCAGGCCGACAGGCGGCGCTGCAGACTCTTGGCCGACAGCCCGCGGCGGTGCTCGTCGGCCACGAACTGGCGCACGGCGTCCACGTCCAGCGCCTCCACCGCCACACCGCGCGGCTCGGCCCAGACCGACAGCGCATCCAGGTCGCGGCGGTAGGCGTCGAGCGTGTGCGCCGACATCCGCCGCTCCACCTGCAGGTGCTGCAGGAACTGCTGTACCGCGCTCATCGAGGCAGCGCTCCGTTCAGTCGTGGAATCGCTTCAGGCCCGTGGCCAGGGCATCACCCATCATGCGCAGGAACAGCGTGCCCATGCCCGGGTAGAAGCGATTCGGGTCGTGGCTGCCCACGGCAATCAGGCCGACGCCCGGCAGCGGCAGCAGGGCGGTGGTCTGCACTTCCTCGCTGCGCACGCCGTACAGCACGGCGTTCTTGTCGGCCTGCAGGCGGCCGCAGATCGGCTCGCCATCCTTCAGGCAGTCGCGGAACGGGCCCAGCTGCGGGTCATCGGCGGCGATCACCTGCAGCCAGTCGGCCTGTTCCAGCCCGGCCACCGGCGCATGCACCACCAGCCGCACCAGATCGCCGGCGAAGTCTTCCTGCAGCGAGGCCGCCATCGCGCGCAGGGTATCGGCGGCGTTGTCCTGCTTCATCAGGGCCAGGGTCAGCTGGTGGGTACGCACCGCCAGCCGCTCGTTCACCTGGGCGGTGGCGCCCAGGTCGGCCAGCCGCCGTGCCAGCTCGCGGTTCTTCTCGCGCAGCACTTCCAGCTGGTAGCTGGCCAGCGACGCGGTGGGGCCGTCGTCGCGCGGCACCACCAGGGTAAGGGCCAGGTCGGGAAACTGCTTGAGGAAGCCCGGATGCCGCCGCAGCCAGCTGGCGACTTCGTGGGCCCCGAGCTTGTCGGCGGTCTCAGTCATGCACTCCACTCCCCTTCGAAGACGAATGCGGTCGGTCCGGCCATCACCACCGGCTGGCCTTCACCGGGCCACTGGATACGCAGTTCACCACCGGGCAGGCTGATGCGGGCATCGCGCTGCAGGCGGCCGCGCTGCATCAGGGTGACCGCCGCGGCACAGGCACCGCTGCCGCAGGCCAGGGTCTCGCCCACGCCGCGTTCGAACACGCGCAGGCGCGCATGGTCCGGCGCCATCACCTGGGCAAAGCCCACGTTCACCGAATTGGGGAACGAGGCGTGCTGCTGCAGCAGGCCGCCCACGCGCTCCACCGGCGCGGCATCGACCAGGCCCACTTCGATCACCGCATGCGGGTTGCCCATCGACACGGCGGCGAAGCGCACGCTCTCCCCCTGCAGCGGCAGCAGGTACTCCTCACGCGGGTGGGCAAAGCCCACCAGCGGCACCTGCGCCGGTTCGAACGCCGGCACGCCCATGGCCACCGAGAACCGGCCATCGCCCAGCACCTGCACGGCATGGCTGGCCAGCGGGCTGTCGATGACGAACCGCGCGCCCTGCGCACTGCCCTCGCGCACCAGCCAGGCTGCGATGCAGCGCGCGCCATTGCCACACTGTTCGGAATTGGAACCGTCGGCGTTCCAGATGCGGTACGAGGCCACCGAGCCTTCCGCACGCGGTGGCTCAATAGTCAGGATCTGGTCGCAGCCCACGCCGGTATGGCGGTCGGCCAGGCGCGCGGCCAGTTCCGGCGACGGCGGCGGGGTGCCGTCGCGCAGGTCGATCACCACGAAATCGTTGCCTGCGCCGTGCATCTTGCTGAAGCGCAGCGCGTTGTTGCCAGCCTTACTCATTCCCGTCGTCCACCGGCTTGATCGGGTCGGGGGTGGTGGACGGACTGCCGTCGCTGGTCGGCTGGGTGGCCGGCGGCGTGGCCTCGGCATCGGCGGCCGGCTCAACCACTTCTTCCACCGGCACCGGCTTCTGCGGCAGTACCAGCGGGCCCTTGTTGCCGCAGGCGGACAGGAACAGCAGCGAGGCCGCTGCCAACGGAATCAGAATGGCATTGCGATGGGGGATCTTCATGGCCCCGAGTATAGCCACTGGCGGCTGAGCGGTAGGTAGAGTCGACCGTTGGTCGACCATCGCGCGCAGCGCGGGGTTTTCGCCACGGCCCGTCAAGCGTCCGGCGGCAGCGGCCGCGTCCACAGCCAGATCGCCACCACGGTCATGCTGCCGATGGAAAACCACTTCACCCAGGCAATGGGCACGCACCACAGCATGATGCCGGCGCACACGGCCATGGTGATCGTGGCCATCCACTTGCCGTAGCGGCTGACCGCGCCGTGGGCCTGCCAGTTGGCGATGGCCGGGCCGAAGCGCGGGTGCTGCAGCAGCCAGGTGTGCAGGCGCTCGGAACCGCGCGAGGCGGCCCAGGCGGAAATCAGGATGAATACGGTGGTGGGCAGGCCCGGCACGAAGATGCCGACGATGCCGGTGCCCAGGCTGACATAGGCCAGCAGCCACCAGGCCCAGCGGAAACGCACCACGCGCGGGGGCGGAGCGGGATCGCGGGCCGGGGGCGGTTCGGGCAGGGTCATGGCAGCAAGAATACCGGTTCAGGGTGCCAGGCAGTGCCCGGCACCCCACCCCACTTACGGCTGGGCGATGCCCAGCTGCTGCAGCACGAACGCATACGACTCGGACAGTTCGCGGTAGCGCTGGAAACGCCCGGACTTGCCGCCGTGGCCGGCTTCCATGTTGGTGCGGAACAGGATCGGCAACGACCCGGTGTTGTCATCGCGCAGCTTGGCCACCCACTTGGCCGGTTCCCAGTACTGCACCTGCGAATCCCACAGGCCGGTACCCACGAACAGCGCCGGGTAGGCCTGCTTCTTTACGTTGTCGTACGGCGAGTAGGACAGCATGTAGTCGTAGTACGGCTTCTGTTCCGGGTTGCCCCACTCGTCGTACTCGTTGGTGGTCAGCGGAATGGTCGGGTCGAGCATGGTGGTGACCACGTCCACGAACGGCACCTGCGCCACCATCACCCGGTAATCCTGCGGCGCCTGGTTGGCCACTGCGCCCATCAGCAGGCCACCGGCACTGCCACCGGAAGCGGCCACCCGGTCCTTCGCCGCCCAGCCCTGCGCCACCAGCGCGCGGGTCACGTCGATGAAGTCGTTGAAGGTGTTCTGCTTGTGCAGCAGCTTGCCGTTCTCGTACCAGTCGCGGCCCATTTCCTGGCCGCCGCGGATGTGCGCGATGGCATACACCACGCCCCGGTCGAGCAGGCTGACCGCCGTCTGGTTGAAGTACGGGTCCATCGACATGCCGTAGCTGCCGTAGGCGTACTGGAACAGCGCGCCCTTGCCATCCTTCTGGTAGCCCTTGCGGTAGACCAGCGACACCGGCACCTTCACGCCGTCGCGCGCAGTCACCCACACACGGTCGGTTTCATACTTGCTGGCGTCGTAGCCGATCACCGGCTGCACCTTCAGCTGGCGGCGCTCACCGGTGGCGGTATTCAGTTCGAACACCGTGGTCGGGGTGGTCATCGAGGTATAGACGTAGCGCAGCCACGGCGTATCGGCCTCGGTGTTGTCGCCCAGGCCCATCGAGTACGCCGGCTCGTCGGCCTTCACGTAATCGGTGCGGCCGTCCTTGAACAGCAGGCGCACACGCTCCAGGCCCTCGGAACGCTCGGCAATGGCGGTGTAGCTGTCGAACAGCTCGAAGCCTTCGATGAACACCGCATCGTCGTGGGCGATCCAGTCCTTCCACTGCGCGCGTGAGGTGGCATCGGTGGGCGCGGTGACCAGCTTGAAGCTCTTCGCGCCATCGTTGGTGCGGATCACCCAGCGGCCATCGTAGTGGTCGGCGTCGTATTCCACGTCGCGCTGGCGCGGGGCCAGCACGGTGAAGGTGGTCGGGTCGCTGGCCGGGGCGTAGCGCTCTTCCGACGACACCGTGCTGTGCACGCCGATGGTGATGAAGCGATCGTCGCGGGTGCGGCCGATGCCCATGTAGAAGCTGTCGTCCTCTTCTTCGTAGACCACGGTATCGGCGCTGGCCGGGGTGCCCAGCACGTGTTTCTTCACCCGCACGGTCAGCAGGGTTTCCGGGTCGTTTTCCACGTACAGCACGGTGCGGTTGTCATCGGCCCAGACCAGATCGCCGGAACTGCCGGTGATCACATCGGGCAGCACCTTGCCGGTGCGCAGGTCCTTGAAGCGGATGGTGTACTGGCGGCGGCCCACATCGTCGTCGGCCCAGGCCAGCAGCTGGTTGTCCTGGCTTACGTCCATCGAACCGACGTTGAAGTAGCCCTTGCCGGCGGCCATCGTGTTCACGTCCAGCAGCACTTCTTCCGGCGCTTCCATGCTGCCCTTGCGGCGCGCATGGATGGGATAGTCCTGGCCGGTCTCGAACCGGCTGTAGTACCAGTAGCCGCGCTCGCGCGCCGGCACGCTGGCATCGTCCTGCTTGATGCGGCCGACGATTTCCTTGTAGAGGGTGTCTTCCAGCGGCTTCAGCGGCGCCAGCAGCTGGTCGGCGTAGGCATTCTCGGCCTGCAGGTAGGCCAGCATGTCCTTGTTTTCGCGCGTGTCGTCGCGCAGCCAGTAATAGTCGTCGTTGCGGGTCGCGCCGAACGGCGCCTTGACCTCGTGCGGACGCTTCTGGGCATCCGGCGGAACGGGCGGGGTGGCGGCGGTAGCGGTGCTGGTCATCAGGCTGGCAAGCAACAGGCAGAGGGTGGGTTTCATGAAATAAGGGTCCTGGTGCGGTTACGCAATGGCGTCCGTGGCGTAGGTCGGGTCGGGCTTGCTCGGCTGACCGCAACAGCAGTCGAGCAAGCTCGACTCTACCACCGCCGCAGCGCCCCTCCGGCGTGCGGCGTACCATGGGCGCATGAGCACCCTGCCCCACACGCCGGGCTACAGCCGGCGCAGCCATGAAATCGCCCCGTTCCACGTGATGTCCCTGCTGGCCCGCGCACAGGCGCTGGAACAGGCCGGCCACGATGTGATCCACCTGGAGATCGGCGAGCCGGACTTCACCACCGCCGAACCCATCGTGCGCGCCGGCCAGGCCGCACTGGCCGCCGGCCACACCCGCTACACCGCCGCGCGCGGCCTGCCGGCGCTGCGCCAGGCGATCAGCGGTTTCTATGCCCGCCATTACGGGCTGGACATCGATCCCGAGCGCATCCTGGTCACCCCGGGCGGTTCGGGCGCGCTGCTGCTGGCCAGCAGCCTGCTGGTCGATCCGGGCCGGCACTGGCTGCTGGCCGATCCGGGCTATCCGTGCAACCGCCACTTCCTGCGGCTGGTGGAAGGCGGCGCGCAGCTGGTGCCGGTCGGCCCGGAGACCGCCTACCAGCTGACCCCATCGCTGGTGGAACAGCACTGGAACGCCGACAGCGTCGGTGCACTGGTCGCCTCGCCCGCCAACCCGACCGGCACGGTGCTGTCGGCCGAGGAACTGGCCGCGCTGTCAAAGACGCTGCGTGCGCGCGGCGGCCATCTGGTGGTGGACGAGATCTACCACGGGCTGACCTATGGCTTGGATGCGCCCAGCGTGCTGCAGGTAGATGACAGCGCGTTCGTGCTGAACAGCTTCTCCAAGTACTTCGGCATGACCGGCTGGCGCCTGGGCTGGCTGGTGGCGCCGCCGGCCGCGGTGCCCGAGCTGGAAAAGCTGGCGCAGAACCTGTACATCAGCGCCTCGAGCATTGCCCAGCACGCGGCGCTGGCCTGTTTCACCGACGAGGCCATGGCGATCTTCGAACAGCGCCGCGAGGCGTTCCGCGAGCGCCGCGATTTCCTGCTGCCGGCCCTGCGCGAACTGGGCTTCCGCATCGAAGTGGAGCCGCAGGGCGCGTTCTACCTGTACGCCGATGTCAGCGCGTTCACCGACGACGCGCAGGCCTTCTGCGCGCACTTCCTGGAAACCGAGCACGTGGCGTTTACGCCGGGGCTGGACTTTGGCTTCCACCGCGCCAACCAGCACGTGCGGTTGGCGTACACGCAGGAAGTGCCGCGGCTGCAGGAAGCGGTGGCGCGCATCGCGCGCGGGTTGCAGCGGTTCCGGTAGCGCCGGGCCATGCCCGGCGAGCGCGCAACGCGACCAAGGAGCCGCCGGGCATGGCCCGGCGCTACCGTTCAACGGATACCCAACGAAAAACGCCGCCCGAAGGCGGCGTTTTTCATTCCATCACTTTCCGCCCAAGCGCTCCCACAGGAAGCTGTAAGCCAGCGCGGACATATGCGCGGCCTGTGCGTTGTTGGCTGCACCGCCGTGGCCACCTTCGATGTTCTCGTAGTAGGTCACGTCCTTGCCGGCCTCGATCATCTTGGCCGCCATCTTGCGGGCATGGCCCGGATGCACGCGGTCATCGCGGGTGGAGGTGGTGAACAGCACCGGCGGGTAGTTCTTCTTCGCGTCGAACAGGTGGTACGGCGAGAAGGTCTTGATGAACTCCCAGTCGCTGGTGTCCGGGTTGCCGTACTCGGCCATCCACGACGCACCGGCCAGCAGGTGGCTGTAGCGCTTCATGTCCAGCAGCGGCACCTGTACCACCACCGCGCCGAACAGCTCCGGGTACTGGGTGAGCATGTTGCCCGTCAGCAGGCCACCGTTGCTGCCGCCCTGCACGCCCAGGTGCTTGGCGCTGGTGATCTTGCGGGTGACCAGGTCCTGGGCAACGGCGGCCATGTCTTCATAGGCCTTGTGACGGTTCTGCTTCAGCGCCGCCTGGTGCCAGCGCGGGCCGTACTCGCCACCGCCGCGGATGTTGGCGACCACGTACACGCCGCCCTTTTCCAGCCACGCGCGGCCCATGCCGCCGGAATAGTTCGGGGTGAGCGAGATTTCGAAACCGCCGTAGCCGTACAGCAGGGTCGGGTTGGAGCCGTCCAGCTTCATCGCCTTGTCATGCACCACGAAGTACGGCACGCGGGTGCCGTCCTTGCTGGTGGCGAAGTGCTGTTCGATCACCTTGCCGTCGGCATCGAAGAAGGCCGGCATGGTCTTCAGCGTTTCCGGTGCCTTGCCGATCTCGGCCAGGGCCAGGGTGGTCGGGGTCAGGTAATCGGTGGCGGTCAGCCAGACCGCGTCGCTGTCATTGCTGTCGACTGCGCCCACGGCCAGCGTGCCGAACGACGGCGCGCCGACGAACTCGCTCTTCTGCCAGCCCTTGGCGCCCGGGGTCAGCACCGACAGACGATTCTTCACGTCATCCAGTACGTTCAGCACCAGGTGGTTGCGGGTCCAGGCGGTGCCGGCCAGCGAGGTGGTGGCGGTGGGCGTGAACAGCACTTCGAAATCGCGCTTGCCGGCCTGGAAATCGTCCAGCTTGGTCGCCAGCAGTGAACCGGAGGCGTAGGTCTTGCCACCCACGGTCCAGGCATCGCGCAGTTCCAGGGTCAGCCACTGCTTGTGCAGGCCTTTCTCTGCCGAATTCGGCGCATCGATCTTGCTCAGCGTGCCGTCGTCGGCGCGCAGGTACAGTTCGTTGTTGTAGAAGGCCAGCGTGCGGCTGACCAGGTTGCGCTCGAAGCCGGGGGTGTCATCGTGCATGGCCGCGATGTACATGTCCTCCGGCTTGCCTTCGTAGACCACGCTGGCCGAGGCCATCGGCGTGCCACGCTTCCACAGCTTGGCAATGCGCGGGTAGCCGGAGGTGGTCATCGAACCGGCACCGAAATCGGTGTAGACGAACACCGTGTCGCGGTCGATCCAGTTCAACCCGCCCTTCGACTCGGGGCGGAAGAAGCCGTCCTTGATCCAGGTTTTGCTGGCCAGGTCGAATTCGCGGGTGACATCGGCGTCGGCGCCGCCGCGCGACAGCGCGATCAGGCAGCGGCTGTAGTCCGGGCGCAGGCAGTCGGCGCCGTGCCAGACCCAGTTCTCACCTTCGGCCTTGTTCAGCGCGTCCAGGTCGAGCACGGTTTCCCACTGCGGCGAGGCCTTGCGGTACTCGGCCAGCGTGGTGCGGCGCCACAGGCCGCGTTCGTGCTGCTTGTCCTTCCAGAAGTTGTAGTAGTACTCGCCGATCTTCTGCACGCCGGGAATCTTGGCGTCCGAATCGAGCACCTCGCGGATGCTCGTTTCCATCTGCTTGAACGCCGGCGTCTGCGCCAGGCGCGCCTCGGACTTGGCGTTCTGTTCCTTCACCCAGGACAGCGGCTTGTCGCCGGTCACGTCCTCCAGCCAGGCGTAACGGTCGGTGTCTTCAGCGGCCACGGCGGTCCCCACCGAGGCGCCGGTCATCATGCCGGCCAACAGGCAGGCGGAAGCGAATCGCGACATTGCAGCTCCAGGCAGTCATTAGCCGTGAAACGCTAGCACGGTTCGGACGGGCCGCCCCCGTGTCGAAGGTCAGGCTGTGGCCGCCTGCCCGCGTGCGCGCCGCTGCCGGCGCGACGGACGCCGCCGTGCCTGCTGCTGCGGCCCGCGCAGCCGCCGCAGGGCCGCCCGAAGCGGCAACGGACAGCCCAGCAGGGCCCACCACGCCACCAGCGGCATGCCGACCAGCCACAGCGGTGCCCAGCCCAGCCAGGCGTGATGACCGCGTGCAGCCGGCCACACCAGCACCAGCGCCACACCTGCCAGGGCCAGCTGCTGCACCAGGCGCAGCACGCGCGGATCGGGGCGCTGCCTGAGGCGTTCAGCTGAGGGGCGATGTGCGGTGCGTGCGTTCATGGTCGGTCTCCCGTGGTCGATGGTGCACAGCGTGGCGGCAACGCTTCTCACGGGCTGCGACACCATTGACGGATCGGCTGCACCCAGTGACCATGCGCGGGCAAGCCCACTGGAGCCCGCTCCCGCATGTCCCCGATCCGCCCGTTCTGCGCCATGGTGTTGGCCCTGTCACTGGGAGGCGCCGCGCTGGCTGCCGAAGATCCGCCGGCATCGCGCAGCGCGCTGCCTGACCGTACGGCCATCGATCCGGATGCCCCGGTCGACCTGCAGCGCTTCATGGGGACCTGGTATGTGATCGGCCGCGTGCCGAATTTCATCGAACGTGGCCACGTGGCCAGCGTCAACCAGTACGAACTGCGCGACGACCACAAGGTCGCCATCACCTACCGTTACCGCGATGGCTTCGGCCAGCCGCTGCAGGAAGTGCGGGCGCGCGCCAGCGTCGATGCGGACAGTGGCAACCACGCGTGGCGCACCTGGTTCTACCGGGTAGTACCGACCCATTCGCGCGTGCTGGAAGTAGCACCGGACTATTCGTGGGCGCTGATCGGCTATCCCGGCCGCGAGATGGCCTGGATCTTTGCCCGCCAGCCGGACATGGACAAAGCGCTGTACAAGGAACTGGCCGAGCGCCTGCGTGACGAGTACGGCGTGAACACCGACAAGCTCAAGCGCGTGCCGCAGCATCCCGAACAGGTGGGCAAGCTCGGTTACGAAGTGCCGAACGTGCGGTGAGATAGCGTTCGCCGGGGGGGGGGGCCCGCGCGGGGGGGGGGGCGCGGGGGGGGGGGTCG
>NZ_JACVUD010000072.1:0-22504 GCF_016624905.1 Stenotrophomonas sp. S49
CCCCCGCCAACCGGAGCCCCCTCCCGATGACCCGCAAGACCAGCCTGATCGCCGCCGCCATCGCTGTCGCCCTCGGTGGTTCCTCGTTCGCCGCCCTGGCCCAGCAGACCGGCACCGCCGCCAACACCCTGGACACGGTGATCGTCACCGGTACCCGCGTGGCCGACCGTACCGTGGCCGAATCGCAGTCGCCCATCGACATCATCACCCCGGAAATCCTGCAGTCCACCGGCAGCGGTGAACTTGCCACGGCGCTGTCGCGCGCCCTGCCCTCGCTGAACTTCCCGCGCCCGGCCCTGACCGACGGCACCAGCGGCGTGCGCCCGGCGCAGCTGCGCGGCCTGTCGCCGGACCAGGTGCTGGTGCTGGTGAACGGCAAGCGCCGCCACACCTCAGCGATGATCAACGTGAACGGCACCATCGGCCGCGGTTCCTCGGCGGTGGACATCAACGCCATTCCGATCGCCGCCATCGAGCGCGTGGAAGTGCTGCGCGACGGTGCCTCGGCGCAGTACGGTTCGGACGCCATCGCCGGCGTCATCAACATTGTGCTGAAGGGCAGCGGCAGTGGCGGCAGCCTGGCGGTCGATTACGGCCAGTACTCGGCCGGTGACGGCAACAAGTACCAGCTCTCCGGCGATACCGGCCTGGAATTCGGCGGCGGCCGTGGCCGCGTGCACGTGGCCGGCCAGATCAGCCAGCAGGATGAAAGCAACCGCGCCGGCCCGTACCGCGGCACCACCCCGAACACCGGCAACTACCCGTCCATCGGCCAGACCACCTTCGTGGTGGGCGACCCGAAGGTGGACGCCACCGCCGTGTCGGCCAACGCCAGCTTCGACTTCAGCGACCACATCACCGGCTACGCCAACGCGATCCTCAGCAACCGCGACATCACCTCGTTCGCCTTCTACCGCTCGCGCAACCACAACAGCCAGAGCGCGCTGCTGGCCCAGGTCTACCCGGACGGCTACGTGCCGGAAATCAACCAGTATTCCAAGGACCGTTCGGTGGTGGCCGGGGTCAAGGGCAACACCGACAGCGGCTGGACCTGGGACCTGAGCCTGAACCACGGCGAGAACACCCTGGATTTCCACACCCGCAACAGCATCAACTACAGCCTCGGTGCCAGCAGCCCGCGCTCGTTCTACGACGGCACGCTGAAGTACCAGCAGGATGTGTTCAACGCCGATATCACCAAGTCGCTGGACTGGGGCCTGGCCTATCCGGTCACCCTGTCCTTCGGCGGTGAATACCGCAAGGAGAAGTGGGACCAGAACCCGGGCGAACTGAACTCCTACACCGGCAGCGGCGCGCAGGGCTTCGGCGGCTTCACCCCCACCAATGAAGTGCATGCCGACCGCCACAACTACGCGGTTTACGCTGGCCTGGAAGCGGACCTGACCGACAAGTTCTCCGCCGGCATCACCGGTCGCTACGAGGATTACTCGGACTTCGGTGATCGTTTCTCGGGCAAGCTGTCGGCGCGCTACGCCTTCACCGACAAGGTCGCGCTGCGGGCCACCGCCTCCAGCGGCTTCCGCGCACCGTCGCTGGCCCAGCAGGGTTACCAGGCGGTCACCAGCCAGTTCACCAACGGCGTGTTCGTCGAACGCGGCACCTTCCCGACCACCAGCACCGCCGCACAGGCACTGGGCGCTTCGCCGCTGAAGGCTGAAACCTCCACCAGCTACAGCGTGGGCCTGGTGCTGCAGCCGGTGGACCGCCTGTACGTGACCGTGGATGCGTACCAGATCGACATCGATGACCGCATCGCGCTGTCCTCCAGCATCACCACCAACACCGCCACCAGCAACCTGCTGGCCGGTCTGGGGCTGCCGCAGGTCACCGCGTTCTCGTACTTCACCAACGGCCTGGATACCCGCACCCGCGGCGTCGACTTCGTGTCCAGCTACACCGTGCCGTTCAGCGCCAGCAGCCTGGAGCTGACCGCCGCCTACAGCTACAACGACACCGAAGTGCGCCGCGTGGGCGGCACCCCGGCAGTGTTCAGCACGCTGGGCCTGACCCAGTCGCTGATCGGCCGTGATGAGATCGGCCGCATCGAAGACAGCTACCCGCGCGACAAGACCATTGTCAGCGGCACCTGGCGTTCGGACCACTGGGAACTGGGCCTGGCGGCCACCCGCTACGGCGAATTCACCGTGCGCAACTCCGCCACCGCCCTGCGTGACCAGACCTACGGCGACAAGTGGGTGCTGGACGCTTCGGTGAGCTACAAGCCGAGCAGCAACTGGACCCTGACCCTGGGCGCGGACAACCTGCTGGACGAGTACCCGGACCGCACCGAAGACCTGCAAAACTCGACCTTCGGCATGCTGCCCTACAGCAACTACTCGCCGTTCGGCTTCAACGGCGCGTATGTGTACGGCCGCATCAAATACAACTGGTAAGCGGTATCGGTAGCGCCGGGCCACGCCCGGCGGTGCTGACCCGGGGTCAGAGCCCTTTTCGCCAGAAACGGGATCTGACCCCGTTCGCATTTTCGGTTTGCCGTATGTGGCCGCATCGGTGAAAATCGGGGCATCCCCCGATTACCTGCGAGTGCCGATGCACCATGACACCGACCTGATCAACATCGTGGCCGTTGGCCTGGGGCTCGCCTTCATCTTCGGTGCCCTGGCCAACAAGCTGCGCTTGTCGCCTCTGGTCGGCTATCTGGTCGCTGGCATCTGCGTCGGCCCGTTCACCCCCGGCTTCGTGGCCGACCAGGCCCTGGCCAACCAGCTGGCCGAGCTGGGCGTGATGCTGCTGATGTTCGGCGTCGGCCTGCACTTTTCCCTGAAAGACCTGATGGCGGTGAAGGCCATCGCCATTCCCGGCGCCATCGGCCAGATTGCCGTGGCCACCCTGCTCGGCTGGGGCGTGGCCTGGTTGATGGGCTGGCCGGCGCTGCACGGGGTCATCTTCGGTTTCTCGCTGGCCACCGCCAGTACCGTGGTGCTGCTGCGGGCCATGGAAGAGCGGCGCCTGCTGGAAACCATGCGCGGCAAGATCGCCGTCGGCTGGCTGATCGTGGAAGACCTGGCCTGTGTGCTGGCACTGGTGATGATGCCGGTGTTGGCCGGTGTATTCGGCCCCGATGCCGCCAAGGAAACCCACACCCTGGGCAGCGTGCTGGCCGATATCGGCTGGACGTTCGTGCAGCTGGGCCTGTTCGTGGCGGTGATGCTGGTGGTCGGCCGCCGGGTCATTCCGTGGATCCTGGAACGCATTGCCGGCACCGGTTCGCGCGAACTGTTCACCCTGTCGGTGCTGGCCATCGCGCTGGGCGTGGCGTTCGGCTCGGCCATGCTGTTCGGTGTGTCCTTCGCGCTGGGCGCCTTCTTCGCCGGCATGCTGTTGAACGAATCGGAGCTCAGCCACAAGGCGGCGCACGATTCGCTGCCGCTGCGCGACGCCTTCGCGGTGCTGTTCTTCGTCTCGGTGGGCATGCTTTTCGACCCCAACATCATCGTGCAGCACCCCTGGCAGGTGCTGGCTACGGTGGCGATCATCATGTTCGGCAAGTCGGCCGCCGCGTTCTTCATCGTGCGCGCCTTCGGCCACCCCACCAGCACCGCGCTGACGATCTCGGCCAGCCTGGCGCAGATCGGCGAGTTCGCCTTCATCATCGCCGGCTTGGGCGTGGCGCTGCAGATCCTGCCCAAGGAAGGCCAGTCGCTGGTGCTGGCCGGTGCGCTGGTGTCGATCATGCTGAATCCGCTGGTGTTCGGCCTGCTGGACCGCTGGCAGGCCAAGCAGGAGCAGCTGCCGCAGGCACCGGAACCGGAAGAGGCCATCGGCCCTTCGCGCGATCTGCATGACCACGCTATCGTGATCGGCTACGGCCGGGTGGGCAGCGAGCTGGCCCAGGTACTGCGCGACCGCGGCGTGCCGGTGCTGGTGATCGATGACAACAAGGAACATGTCGAGCAGGCGCATGCCAAGGGCCTGGCGGCGATCCGCGGCAGTGCAGCCGCCGACCGGGTACTGGCCGAGGCCCATCCCGAGCGCGCCAAGATCGCGGTGCTGGCCATTCCGCAGCCGCTGGAAGCCGGTGAAGCGCTGGCCAAGCTGCGCGCCATCAATCCCGACCTGACCCTGCTGGCACGCGCGCACAGCGATGCCGAAGTGAAGCATCTGCTGGAACACGGCGCCGATGGCACGGTGATGGCCGAGCGCGAGCTGGCCTATTCGCTGGCGGAAATGATCATGTCCACCCCGCCGTACCGGAACTTGGGGCAGAACAGCATTCCGGTGGTGTAACGGGTGTGCGGCAGGGCTTGCAGCCCTGCACCTGCAGAATCAACGTCAACGTCAACGTCAAAAGCCTGCGTTCCATGGGATCGCGGGATGGGTCCGATTGAGGGGGACGCTGCAAGTACGTCCATGTAAGCTCGGTCGCCGCATCCATGCGGCTCACGCCCCCTCAATCGGACCCACCCCGCCTTCGACGGTTTCCCGCAGCTGTTGGTGGGTGCCGACTGATTGTCGGCACGGGTCGGTTCTCGTTGCTATGCAACGGGCTCTGCTCTGCCTCTGCTTTGGTAGGTGTCGACCTTGGTCGACACGGTGGCGCATGGGGTCAGATCCCAGAAACAAAAATCCCCGGCGGGCCCGCACCCGCCGGGGATCTGCATTGCCATGTTTGCCACGCCTTGGAGAGGCAGTTCCACCGTAACGCATCGCGCGGCCGGTGGTGATCGCCTTCGGCGATGACGACCAAGCGTGCGGCTATCAGGCGCTGGCCAGCGCCTGCTGCAGATCGGCCTGCAGGTCGCCGATGTGCTCGATGCCGATCGACAGCCGTACCGTATCCTCGCTCACGCCGGCCCGGGCCAGTTCTGCAGCATCCAGCTGACGGTGCGTGGTCGAGGCCGGATGCGTGGCCAGCGACTTTGCGTCGCCGAGGTTCACCAGGCGGGTGAACAGCTTGAGCGCATCCAGGAAGCGTGCGCCTGCATCGCGGCCGCCAGGCAGGCCGAAGGTCAGCACGCCAGAGCCGTGCCCACCCAGGTAGCGCTGCGCGGCGGCATGTTCGGGGTCGTCGGGCAGGCCTGCATAGCGCACCCACGCCACTTTGGCGTGCGCCTGCAGGTACTGCGCCACCGCCAGCGCATTGGCATTGATCCGCTCCATGCGCAGGGCCAGGGTTTCGATGCCCTGCAGGATCAGGAAGGCATTGAACGGTGACAGCGCAGCCCCGGTGTTGCGCAACGGCACCACCCGCGCGCGGCCGATATACGCAGCCGGCCCGAGCGCTTCGGTGTACACCACGCCGTGGTAGCTGGGGTCGGGCTGGTTCAGCCGTGGGAAGCGCTGCGCGTGCGCGGCCCAGTCGAAGCGGCCCGAATCGATGATCGCCCCGCCCAGGCTGTTGCCGTGACCGCCCAGGTACTTGGTCAGCGAATGCACCACGATGTCGGCACCGTGCTCGAACGGGCGCAACAGGAATGGCGTGGCCACGGTGTTGTCGACGATCAGCGGCACGCCGGCGGCGTGTGCCACCTCGGCAATGCCCGCGATGTCGGTGACATTGCCGCGCGGGTTGCCGATGGATTCGACGAACACCGCCTTGGTGCGCGCATCGATCAGCGCGGCGAACGCGGCCGGATCGGCCGGGTCGGCGAACCGCGCCTGGATGCCGTACTGCGGCAGCGTGTGCGCCAGCAGGTTCAGGCTGCCGCCGTACAGCGCACTGGCCGCCACGATGTTGTCCCCGGCCTCGGCGATGGTCTGGATGGCATAGGTGATGGCGGCCTGCCCGGACGCCAGGGCCAGCGCCCCGATGCCGCCTTCCAGCGCGGCCAGACGCTGCTCCAGCACATCGGTGGTCGGGTTCATGATGCGCGTGTAGATGTTGCCCGGCACCTTCAGGTCGAACAGGTCCGCGCCGTGCTGGGTGTCATCGAAGGCATAGGCCACGGTCTGGTAGATCGGCACCGCCACTGCCCGCGTGGTCGGGTCGGGACGGTAGCCGCCGTGCACGGCCAGGGTTTCCAGTTGCCACTGCGGATCGCTCATTGCACACCCTCCAGGCGGTAAACCGCCACCATAGGGCAGCGCGCGCACCTTCCTGAGAGCGCATGGTGATAACGCCCGTACTGCTGGCTATCAGCGCGCGTCGGGCACGCAGGCGGGGGCCTGGCCATTGCCGCACAGGGCGACGTCGCGCAGCCAGCCCATCCAGGTCACCACATCCTTCGGTTCGGGTTCGGACCGGAATGCCTTCTGCACGGTGTGGAAACCCTGCAGCCCCTGGATGCCCTTGATCCAGGTGAACTCCGGCTTGCCGGTGCCGGGGTTGCGCGGGCAACCGAGCATCAGCACCGCGAAGGGGCGGCCCTCCTCCTCGCCCTCGCCCACCCAGTTGGCCTGCGCATCGGGACAGGCCAGCTTCCAGCCGGCTTCGATGATGCCCAGGAACTCGCGCGGGGCGGCGTTGGCGGCGTGGGGGGCGGTGTTCACGGTGACCATGTCGGTCCAGTCCTGCACGGTCTGGCCCTGCGGGACGTATTCGACCAGGCGGTTGCCCTGCGGATCGGTGTCCTGGTGGGCCTGTGCGTAACCGGGCATGGCTGGCAAGCGGGCCTGCTCGGTGTTGGCTGCCAGTGCGATTGCCGGAGCCAACGCCGCGCTCAGGCTGAGATGGACCAAGGTGAGTCGGCATGTCATGGATGGAACTCCTTCTCCTGGGGTTTGGAAGCCGAGGGACCGGCGAGCGCCAGTGGCATCCATAGCATTACGCGTTTCGGCAGGCCAGCAGCACCGGGTGACGCAATCGGCAGAGCCATAGTCCAGCAGCCGGTGAATTCCTGCGATGAAACTGAGATCAATGCCACATAACAGGCACAGTCGGCACACAGAACGGAAGTGTGCACCTGCGCAGCCGTATCGTTGAGACACCCCCCGGTGATGGAGCGTCGCATGGATGAGATCAAAGATCACCCCGACGGCACGCGCCGGGTTTCATTCGGGCGCCTCCTGCTGTTGAGCCTGCTGATGCTGCTCGGCGCATGCGGGAGCAAGGAACGCGCGCCGCCGCTGTATGAAGCCAATCCATCGCCGAGGGAGGCGTATGAGGTGGTGGTTACTACGCATGACGCGCCGGAGGACATGTACGCATTCTCGGCATCAGTGACCTACGCGATTGAGAATGAGGACTGCCTTCCGCCCATAGAGAATTTCGAAGGCGTCCGCTATGAACCGGACACGCACACCTTGGAAATTCCGATCAAGCGGACGGGACAGCGCGAGTACTTGGGAGTTTTCTTCAACGACGGGATGCTGGAACAGGACTACTACGGACGCGGCAACTGTCGATGGTCCGTGCAGTCAGTAGGAGCGGTTCTGAAGACTCCTGCATCCAACGCCTACACCTACTTCACTGTGTCCAAGCCCTTCGAGAAGAAAGGAACCGTTACACGCTATGCACTGAAGGACATCCACCCGTCGGAGAACGATGGACGGATCCATCCTGCAAGGGATTGGTCACAAAAGATGTTCGACGAAAAAGTATCCCCGCTCGAGCATGACAAATTCTTCTCGTTCAGCATATCGACCAGCGCAGGGAAGCCCCAGCCATGAGCAGGAACGCAGCAGCAGATCTCGCGATGGACACCTACAGCGCGCCACCGCGCCCCCAGACGGCAGCCCGCCCCGGGTCAGCGCAGGAGGTCAACTGTTCGAGATTGTTGGTCACCTCGACATGCCAAGTGGCTACCAAGGCTCCATCTACAGAAACGTCGGCACAGGTGACTACGTCGTAGCCCACCGCGGCACCGAGTTCGACCGCGAGCTGCTGAAGGATGGTGTCGTAGACCTCGGCATGGTCACCACGCGCTTCAATGCACAGCTCAAGGACGCATTGGAACTAACACGACAGGCCAAGGTCATGGCCGAGCGCGATGGCACCCAGCTTTCCGTCACTGGCCACTCGCTCGGTGGCGGCATGGCGCAGGTCACCGGCCATCGCCATAATCTTCCCGGCGAGGCATTCAACCCGTATGGCGCGGCCAGCCTGGGCTATCGCATTCCCAGCGGTCAGCCGGCGCATGCGGCGACCTTCGTCAACCATGTCACGGCCGGCGACTTCGTCAGCGCGGCCGGCAAGCACTACGGCAGCGTCGAGATGTATGCCTTGCCGGGCGAACTGGCCACCCTGCGCGGCGCAGAGCTCGCTTCCCGCCTGCCTGGAGTCCTCTCCGCCGCAACCCGAGCCCCGCTGCCTGCCATCGCGCTGTCCGATTCGCACCGGATGAAGCACTTTGTTGATCGGGTCGAAGACGGCGTCGAAATCAAATCAGTCCTGGATGACCCGTCAGCACGGATCACAGATCCTGAGGATCAGCGAAGAGTCGACGCCTATCGCACAAGCATCCGTCAGCTGCGCGCGACCGTCACGGTGATCGGACGTGGCGGACCCGGCCTGGTGCTGGACGCCGTGGACACGCTCCGCGGCGCGGATGAACCCGGCGCCTACGCCGAGCGCCAGGCCGAGGCGGCAAAGCGCGCCGCGCATCCTTTCAACCCCGCCGAACACCGCAATGCGCCCAGCTCCCACGGCGGTCCGCAACGCGAGCGTCCCGAGTTCCAGACGGCATCGCCCTTGGGCCAGCGCCTCGACGAGCTGCTCAACGCAGACCCTGAGCGCTTCAAGATCCTCAACCAGCAGATGTCCATCGGTGAGGCGGGTCAGGCGTTGAACCAGCAGGCGCGCAATCAGGTGAACGCAGAAGACGCGGCGCGCGAGTACAACCAGGAACAGGCACGCCAGCATGGCCTGCAGCAGGAAACGCAGGCGGCCGCCATGCGTCGTTGATGCAGTGGAGACAGGACCATGGATGAGCGTGAGCTTGAGGAACTGATCAGCAAGACCGCCGTGCTGATGGAACGCTACCAGCGGATCTGCGCGGAAATGGCCCAGCAGCAGTCACATCTGTCGGCCGCACTGAATGGCCTCACGCAGTCGTTGCCACAGCAGTTCCGCCGCAGCGCGGACAACGCCATCGCTGGATTGACCCGCGAGGGCAGCGCCGCCGTCAAGCACGCCCTGCTCGCCCCCGTGGGCGCTTACGAGCAGCAACTGACCGCCTCTGCAGAGCATCTTGGCCGCAGCACCGACGCGCTGGCTGCAGAAGTGAAGCGCCTGCAACTCACGTCGCGCGGTGTGCTGTGGAAAAGCGTGACCATCGCCTTGGCCAGCGGCACCACCTTGTTGGCCGGTGCGGTATGGCTGGGCGATCGCTACACGGCAGAGATCAACCGCAACCAGGTCGAGGCCCAGCTGCTGCGCGCCTACAACCGCGCCGACGTGGTGCTGTGCGGAAAGGAACAACTGTGCGCCAACGTAGATATCCGCGGCAGCGGTGTCGGCGATAACGGGCGTTACCGCCCGGTACGCCCCCGCCCGTAGGCGGGGACGCACACGACTGCATCAGGCCTTGGCGAACACCAGCTGGCCGCCATCGTTGCCTACCTCGATGGTATCGCCGTTGGCGAATGCACCGGACAGTATCTTCTGCGCCAGCGGATTCTCCAGCTGCGACTGGATGGCACGCTTCAACGGCCGCGCACCATACACCGGGTCGAAGCCCACGTTGCCCAGCAGGTCGAACGCCGCATCGGACACCACCAGCTTCAGCCCGCGCTCGGCCAGGCGCTTTTCCAGGCCACGCATCTGGATGCGCGCGATCTGCTTGATCTGCTGCTTGTCCAGCGGGTGGAACACCACGATGTCGTCCAGGCGGTTGATGAACTCCGGGCGGAAGTGCGCCTGCACCACACCCATCACCGCCGCCTTCATCTGCGTGTAGGCCTCCGGGCTGTCGTCGCCGCTCATGTCCTGGATCTGGTGCGAACCCAGGTTCGAGGTCATCACGATGACGGTGTTGCGGAAGTCCACGGTGCGGCCCTGGCCGTCGGTCAGGCGGCCATCGTCCAGCACCTGCAGGAGGATGTTGAAGACATCGGTGTGTGCCTTTTCCACCTCGTCCAGCAGGATCAGCGAGTACGGCCGACGGCGCACGGCCTCGGTCAGATAGCCGCCTTCTTCATAGCCCACGTAGCCCGGGGGCGCACCGATCAGGCGCGCCACACTGTGCTTTTCCATGAACTCGCTCATGTCGATGCGGATCATCGCGTCGGCGCTGTCGAACAGGAACTCGGCCAGCGACTTGCACAGCTCGGTCTTGCCCACGCCGGTCGGGCCCAGGAACAGGAACGAGCCGGCCGGCCGGTTCGGGTCGGACAGCCCGGCACGCGAACGGCGCACGGCATCGGAAACGACCTTGATCGCTTCTTCCTGGCCGACCACGCGGTTGTGCAGCACCTCTTCCATGCGCAGCAGCTTGTCGCGTTCGCCTTCCAGCATCTTGTTGACCGGAATACCGGTCCAGCGCGAAACCACCTCGGCGATTTCCTCGTCGGTCACCCGGTCCTGCACCAGCTTGAAGTCGTTGCTTTCGGCTTCCTGGGCAGCGGCCAGCTGCTTTTCCAGCTGCGGCAGCAGGCCGTACTGGATCTCGCTCATGCGCGCGAAATCCTGGCGGCGCTGGGCAGCTTCCAAGTCCAGCTTGGCCTGCTCCACCTGTTCCTTGATCTTGGTCGCCCCCTGCAGCGCGGCCTTCTCCGATTTCCAGATTTCGTTCAGATCGGAGAACTCGCGCTCCAGGCCGTCAATGTCATTTTCCAGATCGGCCAGACGCTGCCGCGACGCATCGTCCTTTTCCTTCTTCAGCATCTCGCGCTGGATCTTCAGCTGGATCAAGCGGCGTTCCAGGCGATCCAGTTCTTCCGGCTTGGAATCGATCTCCATGCGCAGGCGCGAGGCGGCCTCGTCCATCAGGTCGATGGCCTTGTCGGGCAACTGGCGGTCGGTGATGTAGCGGTTGGACAGGGTGGCCGCGGCGACGATGGCCGGGTCGGTGATCTCCACGCCATGGTGCACGGCGTACTTTTCCTTCAGGCCACGCAGGATGGCGATGGTGTCCTCCACCGACGGTTCGCCCACGAACACCTTCTGGAAACGGCGCTCCAGCGCGGCATCCTTTTCAATGTACTTGCGGTACTCGTCCAGCGTGGTGGCACCCACGCAATGCAGTTCGCCACGTGCCAGCGCCGGCTTCAACATGTTGCCTGCATCCATCGCGCCGTCGGCCTTGCCGGCGCCGACCATGGTGTGCAGTTCGTCGATGAACAGGATGATCTGCCCTTCGCTCTTGGCCAGGTCGTTCAGCACGCCCTTCAGGCGCTCCTCGAATTCACCGCGGAACTTGGCGCCGGCAATCAGCGCGCCCATGTCCAGCGACAGCACGCGCTTGCCGCGCAGGCCTTCGGGCACTTCATCGTTGACGATGCGCTGGGCCAGGCCTTCGACAATGGCGGTCTTGCCCACGCCGGGTTCGCCGATCAGCACCGGGTTGTTCTTGGTCCGGCGCTGCAGCACCTGGATGGTGCGGCGGATTTCTTCATCGCGGCCGATCACCGGGTCCAGCTTGCCGCTCTCGGCGCGCGCGGTCAGGTCGATGGTGTACTTCTCCAGCGCCTGGCGCTGCTCTTCGGCATTTTCCGACTGCACGTTCTCGCCACCACGCAGCTTGTCGATGGCCGCCTGCAGGCGGGTCTTGTCGGCGCCGGCGGCGCGCAGCGCCATGCCCAGCGTGCCGCCGTCTTCCAGCGCGGCCAGCACGAACCATTCGCTGGCAATGAAGGCATCGCCATTCTGCTGGGCCAGCTTGTCGGTGTGGTTCAGCAGGCGCCCCAGGTCATTGCCCAGCGACACGTTGCCGGCCTGCCCGGATACCTTCGGCAGTGCATCCAGCGCCTCGGCCAGGCGCTCGCGCAGCACCGGCACGTTCACCCCGGCCTGGGCCAGCAGCGGCCGCGTGCTGCCGCCCTGCTGGTCCAGCAGCGCGCTGAACAGGTGAACCGGTTCGATGATGCTGTTGTCGCGGCCCACGGCCAGCGACTGTGCGTCTGCCAGCGCCTGCTGGAAACGCGAGGTGAGCTTGTCCATCCGCATTGCGAATCCTCATCGGTTACAGAGCCGGCCCGCGCCGGCGATGCAGGAAAGATGCGGTTGCGCCACCGCGTTTCAAGGGTGACTGCGACTGCACCCGGGGGTCGGTCAGGCTGTGGCAAGCATGCGCCGGCGCCCGTGGGCACCGCGTTGATCCGGCGCAATCGGTGGGCAAGGACTGGCACGGCCGCCCTGCCGATGCCATACTTGCGAATCATTCTCATTTCGATCCGTGCGCCTCGGCGCCCTACGCATGCACGCTTCCCACCCGAACTTGGCCACGTTGTACCGCGACCACCACCGGTGGCTGCGCGGCTGGCTGAGCGGACGGGTGGGCAACCGCGATGTGGCCGATGATCTGGCCCAGGATACGTTTGCGCGCCTGCTGCTGGATCGTGACCTGGCCGCGCTGCGCGAACCGCGTGCCTTCCTAACCACGGTGGCGCGCGGGCTGGCCGCCAACTGGTTCCGCCGGCAGGCGCTGGAACGCACCTATCTGGAGTACCTGGCTCAGTTCCCCGAACCCGCCCTGCCCTCGCTGGAGGAACAGGCGCTGGTGCGCGAAGCGCTGCAGCAGATCGACGCCATGCTGGACGGCCTGCCGGCGATGGCACGCCGCGTGTTCCTGCTGGCGCAGTTCGATGGCCTGCGCTACGACGCCATTGCCGAACAGCTGGGGCTGTCGCTGTCCACGGTGAAGCGCCATATGAAGCGGGCCCTGCTGGGCTGCCTGGCGCATGCGCCCTGAGCCGGGCGGTGGCGCGGCGCTGTCGCCACGGGTGCTGGAACAGGCCGCCGACTGGCTGATGCGCCTGCACGACGACGGCAGCCCGACACAGCGCGCGCAATGGCAGCGCTGGCACGATGCCGCCCCGGAGCATGCACGCGCCTGGCAACGTGCCGAACGCCTGCTGGCGCTCAGCGCACAGGTACCGCCCACGCTGGCCCACGAGGCGTTGCAGCGCCCGGCTTCGGCTGGCCGTCGCGCGGTGCTGCGCAGCGTGGCCGCGCTGCTGGTGGCGCCGCTGGGCGGTTGGTTGGCCTGGCGGTTGTATGACGAAGCCGCCTGGGATGCCAGCGTGCGCACCGCCGTGGGCGAGCGCCTGCGCCGCGTGCTGGACGACGGCAGCCTGCTGCACCTGGCCACGGCCAGCGCCGTCGATATCGCCTTCGACGGCCAGCAGCGCCTGCTGCGGCTGCGCCGCGGCGAGATCCATATCGACACCGCGCCCGACCCACAGCGCCCCGCGCGGCCGTTCCGCGTCGCCACCCCGCAGGGAATGCTGCAGGCGCTGGGCACCCGCTTCAACGTGCGCCTGTTCGACGACGCCACCCTGCTGGTGGTGCAGGAAGGCGCAGTGCAGGTGACCACCGCCGCCGGTGCCAGCCAGCGCGTTGCCGCCGGCCAGCAGCTGCGCTGGGGGGATGCCGGCCCGGCCGCACCGCAGCCCGCTGCGCCCGGCAGTGACGCCTGGCTGCACGGCATGCTGGTGGCCGACAGCCTGCCGCTGCGGGCGCTGCTGCAGGAACTGGGCCGCTACCACCGCCGGTGGCTGCGGGTGGATGACGATGTGGCGGCCTTGCCGGTGTCCGGCGCGTTCCCGCTGGTCGACCTGCCGCGCAGCCTGTCGATGCTGGCCGCCACCTATCCCCTGCGCATCGATCAGGGCCTGACGGTGCGCGTGCGCGCGGCCGCCACGCCGCGGTGACACTTTTTTCGATCCTGCGTGGCAGAGGAAGTGAATCCTTCTTCTGCTGGCTCCCTCCATGCCTGTGATCCCGCCCCGCTTCCGCTACAGCCTGCTGGCCATCGCCCTGGCTGCCACGCCCGCCTTCGCCCAGACCGCACCCGCCGGCCAACCCGCCAACGCACCGGCCACGGCATCGTTGGGCAGTGCGCTGAGCGCCTTTGCCGCCCAGCATGGCGTTGCCCTGTCCTTCGATCCGGCGCTGACCCAGGGCCGCACCGCGCCGCCGGTCGATCCGGCCGCAGGCGTGGATGCAGGCTTCAGCACGCTGCTGCAGGGCACCGGCCTGCGTGCGGTGCGCCGCGCCGATGGCAGCTACACGCTGCAGGGCACGCAGACCACCCGGCAGACGCAGCCGCTGCGCGTGGGGGCGTCAGACGGCAAAGTCGCGCTGCCGCAGGCGCTGCCTTTCGGCCAGGGCGTCACCCTGGATGCCGATGCGCTGGATGCGCAGGTGAAGGGCAACGGGGACATCGCCACGGCCCTGCGCAGCAACCCGGCGGTGCAGTTCAGCGATACCAACCGCAGCAGCCGCAACATGGGCGAAATCCGCCCCGATGATTTCAGCATCAACGGTGCGCCCTACTACCAGAACCTGTTCCTGCTCGATGGCGCCACGATCAACAACGATATCGATCCGGCCGATACGCCTGACAGCGGCAACCCGGCGCACAACTTCGATGTGCCCGGCGGCGCGCAGGGCATCGCCGTGGATGTGGACCTGCTGGAATCGCTGACCGTCTACGACGCCAACGTGCCGGCCTCGTTCGGCCACTTCCTGGGCGGCGTCGTCGACGCGCGCAGCCGCTCTGCAACCGATGGCCTGCACGGCAAGGTCTGGTTCCGCATGGCCCGTTCGGCCTGGGACAGCATCATCGCCAACGACGCGCAGCAGGAGGAGTTCGAGGAATCGGACACCTACAAATACCAGCCGCAGTACGACAAGTACCGCGTCGGCGCGCGGCTGGAAGGACGCACCCGCGGCGGTCTGGGCATCATCGGCACCTTCACCCGCACGCGCTCGGAGATCCCGCTGCGTGCATACGCCGGCGGCCGCGAAACCACCGGCGCGGACGTCAACACCCGCACCCAGACGCGTGAGAACACCAGTGCCACGGTGGCCCTGGACTGGAGCAATGGCGAGGGCCTGCAGCTTGGCGCCAACCTGTCCTACGCGCCCACCGACGATGTCTACTTCATTTCCAACTCGCGCGATTCGTACTTCAGCATCAAGTCCGGCGGCCCCACCGCCAGCCTGCGCGCGAACTGGACCGGCGCTGCCTGGACCCTGCGCAACACCCTCAACTACAGCGATGTGGAAACCAGCCGCCGTGGTGACCTGGACTACATGCGCAACTGGCTGATCTCCGACGACTTCGACTGGGGCGTGTCTGGAATCAGCACCGAGGGCAGCTGGGGCAACATCGACCAGCATGACCGCCGCATCGGCTACCGTTTCGTGGCCGACCGCGAGCCGCTGCAGCTGGGCAGCAGCGAACACACCCTGCAGTTCGGTGCCGGGGTGCAGCGCCGCGATGGCGACTACCAGCGCCTGAACGACCACCGGGTGCTGTTGAGTACCGCCGCCACCCGCAGCTGCACGCTGTCCGACGGCAGCGTGGATGACTTCAGCTGCTCACTGTCGCCGACCCGCAGCGGCGGCACCGGCCAGTACTTCAAGCGCATGTTCCTGTTCCATGCCGGCCAGTTCGAAGTGAGCGGCGAAGAGTACGAAGCCTGGCTGCAGGACGAAATCCGCATCGGCAACTGGAATATCCGTCCCGGCCTGCGCCTGGACCGCAACAACCTGTGGAAGCAGACCAACGTGTCACCGCGCCTGGCCGCGTCGTGGGACGTGCTGGGTGACCAGCGTACGGTCATCAACGCCGGTGTGAACCGCTACTACGGGCGCAGCTTTTACAGCTACCTGCTGCGCGATGGCCGCGAGCGCCTGCGCGACACGCTGGACCGCACCAGCGCAAGCACCCGCTGGGAAGATGCCAAGAGCACCCGCAACGTGGCCAGCAACCGCCTGAGCGATGTCGATTCACCCTACACCGACGAATGGACCCTGGGCGTTGACCAGCAGGCGTTCGGCCTGCAGTTCCACCTGAAGTACGTGGACCGCCGCAGCCGCAAGGACATCCTGCGCCGCAAGGTCGACAGCCCGGACCGCGACCTCTACAACCTCAACACCTTCGAGTACACCAACGAAGGCCGCAGCGATTCGCAGACCTGGACGCTGTCGGTCAGCCCGCAGCGCCCGTGGGAGTTTGCCGGCACCCGCAACAGCTTCCAGTTTTCGGCCGACCACACCAATGTGAACCGCAACTACAACAGCTACGAAGACACCCTGGACCTGTTCGAGCGCGTGCGCCTGGATGGCAAGCTGATGTACCGCTATGAACTGCCCGCCACCCAGTACCTGCGGCCGTGGAGCGCGCGCCTGAGCACCCGCACCGACATTCCGGCGTGGGGCCTGAGCTGGAACAACTTCTTCCGCTACCGCGCAGGCTTCGAAGGCACCACCCAGGGGGCTCTGGAGATCATCGACGGCGAAAGCGTACGCAACCTCACCACGCGCCGCTTCTCCGGCAGCTGGACCTGGGATGCCAACCTGGAATACCGCCGGGCCCTGCCGCGCGAGCAGGAAGCCTATGTGCGGGTGGAAGTGCAGAACGTGCTCAACCGCAGCAACCTGACCACGGCCAGCGGTGCTTCCGCCGGCACCATGTACTTCGAACCCGGCCGCAGCTTCTGGCTGGAAATGGGCTATTCGTTCTGAAGTGACGGCCCGGCTCCCCCGTGCCGGGCCACTGCCGATGCAACGCATGCACCTTCTGCGCGTGTTCCTGCCCGTCGCCGCCCTGTTGCTGGGCGGCGCGGGCGGGCCTGCGCCTGCGAGCGACACGCCTTGCCCTGACCCGCTGCCCGCACGCCCGGACGCGGCCTGCCTGCGCGCGCTCTACGGCGGCCCGGCAGCGCAATGGCCAGCGCCGGATGTCGAACCGGGCGTCACCTGGCAGGAACTGGCGCCGCTGCCGGTGCCGGTGGACCCAGCAGACAACCCGTCCACGCCGGCCAAGGTGGAACTGGGCCGCCGCCTGTTCTTCGATCCGATCCTGTCACGTTCCCGGCAGTTGGCCTGCGCCAGTTGCCACGACCCCGACCTGGGCTGGGCCGATGGACGCCGCGTCTCGTTCGGCCATGACCGCCAGGCCGGCCGCCGCAACGCCCCCAGCGTGCTGGCCACTGCGCACGTGGCGCCGTTGTTCTGGGATGGGCGCGCCGCCACGCTGGAAGCGCAGGCACTGGGGCCGATTGCCGACCCGGTGGAAATGGGCTTCAGCGTGAATGGCGCCGTGCGCCGCCTGCGCCGCGATGCCCGCTATCGCAGCGATTTTTCGGCGGTGTTCGAACAGCCGCGCATCGACGCGCAGCAGCTGGGCCAGGCCATCGCTGCGTTCCAGCGCAGTCTGTCGCCACGCAACAGCCGCTTTGATCGCTTCCTGCGCGGCAATGTGCGCGCACTGGACGATGCGCAGCTGCGCGGCCTGCACCTGTTCCGCACCCAGGCAGGCTGCATGAACTGCCACGGCGGACCGGCGCTGACCGACAACGGTTTCCACAACCTGGGCCTGCACTTCCACGGTCGCCCGCGGCAGGATCTGGGGCGCTACGAGATCACCGCTGATCCGGCCGACAGCGGTCGCTTCCGCACGCCATCGCTGCGGGGCGTGGCAAACACCGCGCCGTACATGCACAACGGGCTGATCCCGCGTCTTTCCGGCGTGCTGGCGTTCTACAACGTGGGCGCTGGCCGGCCACGCGCGCCGACCGATCTGGCCGATGATGCGCCACCATTCCCGCAGCCGGACCCGTTGCTGCGCCCGCGTGGACTCAACCGGCAGGACCTGCAGGATCTGGAAGCCTTCCTGCAGGCGCTGTAACGGCGGGCCAGTCAGGAGCCGCGTGGCGGCAGCAGCGGCGCCGCCTGCGGCACCGGTACCGGGCAACCAAAGGTGCCGGCCACGTCCAGATACAGGCTGTAGCGCTGGGTGGTCGCGAAGCCTGCCTGCCAGTCCGGATTGAACAGGCGCCCCGGTTCCAGGGCCAGGTCCACCGGCAGGTTCAACACTTCATCGCCAATCATCACCGGGGTGGTGGCACCGGCGTACCTCAGATCGCGCGCGCCATCGGTGGTGATGATGTTCCTGCGCTGCACGGCCGCCGGCGGCGGCGCCGTTGGCGGAATGCCGCTGGCCATGAACGCACCGTTGAAGCCGGTATCCAGCTGCACCAGGACGCTGTCCTTGCCGGCACGGATCGGATAGCGCAGCTGGTAATCATCGCCGGTGAGCGATGACACAGTGGCCATGCGCCGCGTACAGGGCACCTTGCTGGACGCGGCCTGCACCACCAGCGCGTCCTTGTCGATGCGCACCCGGCCCAGCGCGCGCAGCACGTCCAGGCCGATGCGCGGCAGATCGTCCTGCCCCAGCACCACGAAGGACACCTGGTGCACCGCCAGTCCGCCAATGTCCAGATCCATCGGCGCGGCCAACGCATACAGCGCATCACCGTTGGCGTCGGCCACGGCGAAGCCCTCGGTCAAGGCCAGCCCCAGTTCGGCGGCCAGGGTGCGGCCGATCTGCGAGCGTGCTGCGCCGGTATCCACATGCACGCGCAGGTCGCGTTCGCCGGCAGCGGTCTTCACTTTCAGGGTGATCGTCGGCAGCTCGTTCTGCAGCTGGATCGGCACGCTCACATCGGCTGCAGGTGCGGCAATCGGTTCGGCGCTGCGCGGCCACTGCAGGAAGCGGTCGAACGTAGGTTCGCTCACGCTGGCCACGCGCACCGTGTGCGGCGCATCTTTCAGCATGGGCAGGATATCGCTGTCCAGGCGGGTACGAACGTCCTGCATCTGCCGGGCCCAACCGGCAATATCACCCTGCAGCAGGGCGTTGCCGGCCAGGGTGGCCGAACACAGATAGGCCACGCCCTTCACCGAATCGGCAGGCTCGCTGGCCACGCCCTCCAGGCATTGACGGGCCGCGCGGCTGGAATTGTCCAGCTCGCCACGCACACGGTAGTAGCCTGCGGCGCCCAAGCGCCCCTTGGCACCCTTTGCCTGGCCCATGGCCTGCAGGGCCGCAAGGCGCGCATGCTGCACGTTGGCCGTGTAGCCATAGGGATCGTTCACATCGCCATTGGCCACGTCGGCCGCCGCAGTGCTGAACGATGCGAGCATGGCGCCGAGCGCCAGCGCGGTGGTGCGCATCAAGGTCACTCCTGTCTACCCAGTGCCTGACCCTAGCACATTGGCCGTTGCATGCGACTGCGTGCGCTACACACCGCGGGTGATCGCCGCGCGGATCTGCCGCAACGTCTGCTTCACTGCCTGTGCCTGTTCGGCACTCATGCGCAGCAGCAGCTTCTGCCCCACCGAGCGCGACTGCAGCGCGGGATCGACGAAGCGATACCGGCCACGCTCGTCGCGCTGCACGGCCAACGGACGCGCAGGCTCGGGCGTGTCCAGCAGGTGATCGATCACCGCCACCAGGCGGTCATTGAAGTACCCCGGCGAATGGCCCGATTCAACATATGCCTGCTGGATGAGCGGATAGAAGCGCACATAGGCCTTCGCCGCCGCTGCAGGATCTACGGCAGTAAAGGCCTGCACATAGGGGGCGTAGCGGGCGGCATTGGCGGCCGCGATGTGCTCGCCACCCTCGCCCGCTTCCACCTGCAGTGCACCGGCCAGTGGGCGCGTGGCCAGTGCCGATGGCGGAGCACTGGCCTTGTCCAGATTGTCGACATGGGTCACCACGCGTTGGATCACGTGATCACGCAACAACAGCGCCAGCGTGTCTTCACCCTGGAACAGCCCGCGCAGCGCGGTCCATGCTGCCGTATCGCTGTCGTCCATGTTCGGCAGTGCCGGATCTGCAGCAGCATCGGTATCCAGCGGATGCTGGATCTTCGGCGTGGAAGGCACGGTTTCCGTGGCCGCCATCGGCGGCGGCGCCGCGCTTGCAGCGGGCGTTGGCTGCACAGGCACCTGCACCTGGTCTGCCAGCCCCTGCCACTGGTCGCGGAACAACCACGCGCCCGCGCCACCCACCACTACCACGCCCAGTACCCAGGGCCAAACAGCCTTCCCACTCTTCTGCATGATGCGCAACCTCGCTCTGCATGTGCCTGCACACCGTATGACCCGCCTACGGTGCCGCGGTTCCCGCGCGGCCCGTGCACAAGCACCTGCGACCACGCGTTTACACAGCATCTTCGCGCAGGGCGCATGAATGCCCGCTACGTCGCTTCGGAAAATTCAATGAAACACACCGCCATCCTCCGCTTGTTCCAGCCCGGCATCGTGCTGTTCGACCCGTGCGTATTGCACGCGTTCGTGCAGGCGCACGTTGCGCCGGGCGAAGCGCTGTTCAGCCGGTTTGTCGAGGATCCGGCACTGGGTGATGCCGCCGTGCGCGCGGGCGCCGTGCTGCCGATGTATCCCATCGAGGAAGACGACTACGCGGTCTTCGTTGTAGGCAGCGTGCCACCGAGCCGTGCCACGCGGCATTTCAGCCATCCGGGCCTGCCACTGCAGGTAGACAGTGGCGTGCTGATCGCCGCTGACCTGCATGCGGTGATGGAATGGGATGCAGACTTCTTCCTGCACTACCGGCAGCGCCTGCAGGAGCGGTTGTTGAACAGTGATTACCCGGAGGTGGCAGCGGGCCGCTACGAGGTGCGCATTCAAGGCTATACCGGCCTGCCGCAGCCCCACCCGCCGCAGGGCTATGGGCTGGAACTGCGCGCCGCGGCGCAGCTGCCAGTGACGCAGGCAGGGGAAGATTTCGACTTCGCCCTGCCGCTGGCGGCGCCTGTGGCGTGACCCCAGGCGCTACGCATCAATGGGCCGTGTCAGCCAACGGCTTCACCGGCTGCTTCTGCAGCGACAGCAGCCCCAGCAGCACGGCCAGCGCCACGTAGGCCCCGGCGAACTGCCAGCTGATCACGCGGGCCAGGCCCTCCAGGTTCCAGGGCAGGTAGATGCCACCGCGCGGATCCACCGAATGGATCAGGCCGAACAGAGTCAATGCTGCCGCCACCAGCAGGAAGCCGCAGGCACGGCGCAGGCGCCCATCGACCATGGCCGCGACGGTGGCGATCCACAGCATGGAGGTGATGATGAAGCCATTGCCCAGGGTGAAGATTACCGCCAGTTCCGGCAGACCGTGGCCATCGACAGTGGTGAGCATGGCGCCCAGCGTTTCGGCCGGAATCCAACCCGGTGCCTTGATCGCCAGCAGATAGGCCGCCGACGGCAGGAAGCCGAGCACCATTGCACCGGCATGCTGGCGCGGGGTGGCCTGGAAGGCCTGGGTGGTGATGTCGATCGACACATACACGATGATCGGCGCCAGCACGGCCAGCGGCAGCCACTGCACCAGCCCGGAGATGATGCCCAGCATGCCGCCGATGCCGACGAACAGGCCGGTCAGCAGGGTGTAGCCGCTGCGCGCGCCCATGTGCTTGTACGCCGGCTGGCCGATGTACGGCGTGGTCTGCGCCACGCCGCCGCAGAGACCGGCCACCAGGGTGGCAAAGGCTTCCACCAGCAGGATGTCGCGGGTGCGGTAGTCATCGCCGGCGGCGCGTGCGCTTTCGGACACGTTGATGCCGCCCACCACCATCAGCAGGCCGAACGGCAGCAGCAGCGGCAGGTAGGTCATGGCCGTCGGCAGGCCGTCGATGAAGCCCAGCGTAGGCAGCGGCAACACCACCTGCGGCGGTACCCAGGCCGGAATGGCGAAGCCCGGCACACCCAGCCCGGCCAGGCCCAGCCCGTAATACAGCACGGTGCCGAACACGAAGGCCAGCAGCACGCCCGGGCCGCGCACCGGCAGCTTGCCCTTGGCGATCAGCACATACAGCAGCAGGCTCAGCGTGGTGAAGCCCACCAGCGGCGAACGCAGGGTTTCCAGCAGCGGCAGCAGGCCCATCAGCACCAGCGCGATGCCTGCGATGGAGCCCAGCAGCGCCGCACGCGGCAGCGCGCGGGTCACCGCTTCACCGAAGAAGGACAGGATCAGCTTCAGCACGCCCATGATGACCAGCGAGGCCATGCCCAGCTGCCAGGTGGCGATGGCCGCGGCATGCGGATCCATTCCCTGCTGCTTGAAGGCCAGGAACGCCGGGCCCAGCACCAGCAGGGCCATGCCGATGCTGGTGGGTGCGTCCAGGCCCAGCGGCATGGCGGTGACATCGTCGCGGCCGGTGCGCGCGGCCAGGCGGCGCGCCATCAGGGTGTACAGCAGGTTGCCCACCAGCACGCCGAAGGCGGTACCGGGGAACATGCGACCGAACACCACGTCGGCGGGGAACTGGAACATGCCGACCAGGGCCATGGCGATGAAGCCGAGGATGGACAGGTTGTCGACGACCAGGCCGAAGAAGCCATTGAAGTCGCCGGCGACGAACCAGCGGCGCGGGGCAGCGGAAGCGGGAGCGGACATGGAAGGGACGGTGGGGGTGGGGACCGCCGATGGTAGGCCCAGCGAGGCCCGGGCGCCAATTCCCGGGTGGAATGATGGGTTCCAGCCAACGGCGGACCCCTCGTGGCTGGGTTGGTCGTCGGAGCGGGATCCGGGGCCGGGCCGGGCGGGTAGCCCGCGCAGGGGACGCTGCAAGTACGTCCCTGTAAGCTCGGTCGCCGCATCCATGCGGC